>JAFYBU010000002.1 GCA_017540065.1 Alphaproteobacteria bacterium | reverse complement strand
TTTTTATTATGTATGTAAAATAAGGCTGGACAATGATGAAAAAAAAGGTTATGATATATAAAACGAAAGGGATAAAAATGCCTAGAAAAAATCAGAAAAATTAGTCCATTTAGATATGGAATCATTAGCACAAAAAGAACCGACATCAACATCAGATAAAGGTTCAAAAGAGGGACCTTCTTCATTGGGAGAAGTGTTAAAGGCTCGCCGTACAAAGAAAAGATGGGAAATAGAGGACGTTGCTCGTAAATTGCGTATTAAACCGATTTATTTAGAGGCTTTGGAACAAGGACATTATTATGCTTTCCCCGCCAGAAGTTACGGCATCGGTTTTTTGCGGAGTTATTCTAAGTTGTTAGATTTAAATTCCGATGAAATGATTTCGTTGTTTAACCAGGAAACGAATGATGTTAAGGAACAGCCGTTGGATATGTTGGTGGTGGAAAAGCACTTTACTTTACCTTCAGTAAAGCTATTATTGATTCTTCTTTTTCTTGTTGCCGGAATTTATTCGGTTTGGTGTGGTGTTGCTATGCATTATTATTCTAACGGTTTGGAACAATTTGAAATTTTCTCTTTGTCACAAGAAAGTATGCCAGTCCAAACAGAGGAACAAGTGGAAGCTGTTACGCCTTCTGTTCAGGAAGTTAAAGTTGAACAGGAAGAAAAGAAAGAAGAAGTTTCCGGAAAACTGGAAACATCTCCTGTGGCCTTTGTGGCAACAAATACGGTATGGGTCGGATTGAAAAATTTGACAACGGGTAAGATGATTGTTAGTAAAAAATTTCAAAAGGATGAGGTTTTTACGCCTGAAACACCTTTGGAAGAATTGGCTGTCAGTACCGGTCGCCCAAAAGCTTTAGACCTGTATATCAAAGGTGAAAAAGTGAAAACTTTTGGACGTGAAACTTCTTTACCCTTGGCTGGATTTACTGAAGCTTCCACCGAAAAAACGACAGAAAAAGAATAAGGTTAAATTATGGATTTTAAAAGTAAGCTAGAGACGATTTTAAAGCGTCATGATGAGTTGACAGATTTGTTGACACACGAACAAGATACTGAAAAGATTATTACTCTTTCGAAAGAATTGAGTTCAATGGAAGATGTCGTTAAGGTCGGTCGTGAATATTTATCTGCCAAAGAACAAATGGTTGAAGCTGAAGAAATGATGAATGACGCTGGACAAGATCCGGAGCTTAAACAAATGGCTACGGATGAATTTTATCGTTTGAAAGAACTTATTCCCCAGATGGAACATAGTATGCAGTTGTTACTTCTGCCAAAAGATGAAGCTGATGATCGCGGTGTGGTTTTGGAAGTACGTGCAGGAACGGGTGGAGAGGAAGCAGCTCTGTTTGCGGCTGAATTATTCCGTATGTATGAACGTTATGCGGCTCTGAAAGGTTGGCAATTTAATGTTCTTTCTTTGAACGAAACAGGATTGGGCGGGTATAAGGAAGCTGTTGCTGAAATTTCCGGTCAGTCCGTTTTCGCACGGCTTAAATTTGAATCAGGTGCTCATCGGGTACAACGTGTCCCCGAAACAGAAACATCAGGACGTGTCCATACTTCCGCGGCTACAGTGGCTGTTTTGCCTCAGGCCAAAGAGATAGATGTTGTTGTGAATGATGCGGATTTGGAAATTACGACCTGTCGGGCAAGCGGTGCTGGTGGGCAACACGTCAACAAAACGGATAGTGCCATTCGGATCGTACACAAACCAACCGGAATTGCTGTGGAATGTCAAGAAGAACGTTCTCAATTCAAAAATAAAGAAAAAGCTATGATGCGTTTACGGACGGCTCTTTATGATATGCAACGTCAACAAGCCGATAAGGAACGTTCTGATAATCGTAAAAGTCAAGTTGGTTCTGGGGACAGATCTGAACGAATTCGGACCTATAACTACCCTCAAGGGCGTGTGACAGATCATCGTATTAACAAAACGGTTTACCAACTTCCCGCTGTTTTAAATGGCGAAGGATTAGATGAATTTATTGACGCCTTGATTTATGAAGATCAAATGGCAAGGTTGGCCGAAATTTAATGACCTTTGATGAATTAAGAAAACTTCTTTCTTTTTCGGATTCTGCTGGGACAGAAGCACGTTGGATATTATCTGAAAATTTTTCTGATTCAATTATTTATAAAATTATAAAAAAAAGAAAAACAGGTAAACCCCTTTCTAAAATTTTAGGATATCGTTGTTTTTGGAAAGGTAATTTTATTGTGGATGAAAATGTATTGGATCCGCGTCCTGATTCCGAAACTTTAATCCAGGCTGTTTTAGAAAAATTTCCGTCTAAAGATAAGCCTTTACGTATTTTGGATTTAGGAACAGGTTCCGGATGTTTACTGATTTCCCTTTTAATGGAATATAAAAACGCTGTCGGTATAGGTGTGGATATATCTGAAAAAGCTATTGAAATTGCAAGGAAAAATGCCCTTAAAAATGGAGTAAAGGCAGATTTTATAACCTCGGATATGAAAAAATTACTAAAGAATTTGGGGAGTTTTGATATTGTCGTTTCCAATCCTCCTTATATCCCAACCAGAGAAATTAAAACTTTGGATGAAAATGTCAGAAAATATGATCCTGTTTTAGCCTTAGATGGTGGAAAGGATGGGCTGGATTTTTACAGAATTATTGCTAAAACAGCCCCTGCTTCAATTGTTTTTTTGGAGATTGGTCTGGGGCAAGAAGAGGATGTAAAAAAGATTTTTGAACAACAAAAATGGTATTTATCAGACGCTCGAAAAGATTTTGGTGGTATTGTCAGGGTTTTAATTTTCAAAAAAGACTTGTAAAAAGAAAAAAATGGGGGTAAAGTAAACACATGTCATTAGTAAAGTCAATTGCAACAGTTGGAGGATGTACGGCCATTTCACGTGTGGCCGGATTTATTCGTGATATTTTAATTGCCAGGTTTTTAGGGGCAACCATGATGGCAGATGCTTTTTTTGTTGCACTTCGTTTTCCCAATCTTTTCAGAAGTTTATTCGCAGAAGGAACCTTAAATGTGGCGTTTGTTCCTCTGTTTACAGGTGAACTTCAAAAAGGTAAGAAAGAGGCCCTTGATTTTGCTCGATCAGTATTCAGTTTTTTGTTTTATGTGTTATTGATTTTTACTGTTCTAATTGAACTGGTGATGCCCGGCTTGATGTTTATATTAGCTCCTGGATTTGAACAAATTGCCGGAAAAATGGCTTTGACCACTACCCTCAGTCGGATTACATTTCCGTTTTTATTATTTGTATCATTAGTCTCTTTATTGGCAGGTGTTTTAAATTCTCTAGGGCGATTTTGGGCGGCAGCTTTTACCCCTACTCTTTTGAATCTAGGTATGATTTTCTTCTTGTTGTGTATAACACCATTTATTAATTCACCTTATGCACCGGCTTATGCCCTTTCTATTGGAGTAACTGTGGCTGGCGTTATAGAACTTTTATTCCTTTTATGGCATATTTGGAAAGCAGATTTTTTATTTGGATTAATGGGCCCAATTAAAACATTGGGACATTTATCAAAGGGTGTCAAAACATTGTTAAAGAAAATGGCACCAGGTGTTCTTGGATCTGGTGTATATCAAATCAATTTGTTTTTTGATACCTTTTTTGTCTCTTTTGTCGGAGCGGGTGCTATTTCTTGGCTTAACTATGCTAATCACCTGTTCCAACTACCGATTGGTATTATCGGAGTAGCCATAGGAACTGCGCTTTTGCCAATTTTATCAAAACATGTAAAAGCCGGCGAATTGGAAGAAGCCAATATTCATTTGAATCGTGGATTGGAAATTTCTTTGGCAATGTCTGTAGCTTCTTTTGTCGGACTATTCTTATTGGCTGAACCTATTATTGAAACTTTGTTTCAGTATGGTAAATTTTCTGCAGATGATACCATCCATACTGCCAAAGCTTTGCGTATTTTTGCTTTTGGTCTTCCCGCATATATGGCAACTAAAGCTCTTTCTCCTTTCTTTTACGCCAGAGGAGATACAACAACGCCCGTTAAAATTGCAGTTGTCGGTGTTGTTTTAAATACTTTATTAGCGGTGATCTTAATGCAATTTTGGGGGTATGCTGGAATTGCTGCTGCGACTAGTTTGACAGTATGGATTAATGCAAGTCAGTATGTATTTCGTCTTTTAAAACATCCAGAATTTTCTGTTGATAAAATTTTCCGTTATCGTGCCCCACGAATTTTGTTATCTAACTTTGTTATGTGGATGGCTATCTATTCTTTATTGTTGGTTAAACCGGAATTTCATGATAAAGTTTTATCCATTTTTACCCTCTTGACAATTATTTCCCTTGGGGGTATTTCATATATAGTAAGTTTAATTGTTACCAAAGGGATGCCACTGGCCCAGCTTAAAAACATTTTAAAACGGAAGTTTCATTGAGGGGGAAATATGAAAAAAGTAATACTTTTATGTTTAATTTGTTTAGGATTCAATTTTTCGGTTGAAGCTGCTTCCAAAAATGATTTCAGTAAATTATTACCCATTCTTACAAAAGAAAAAAATGAAAAAGAAATTGTTCCCAAAACAACAGAAGAATTAAGGGAACTTTTCAAAAATTCGGATAAAGAACTTCCCAGAGTTTTTGTAAAAAAACTACCTCCTGATTTTTCCCAAAAAGGTGATAAAATACTATATTCAAAAATTATTGCAGCTCTTATTCTACGTGAAAATGAAAAAATTTTGAATGAACGTATTCTTTTTCTTTTGTTAAAGGAAAAATTTGATAGAGGAGAAAAATGGACAGATAAGGAACAAGCCTATTTTGATTATTTGGTGGATAAATATGATGCCATTGTCTTAAAAACTGTCCCCACTAAAATAAACGATTTGCACCTAAAAATTGATGAAATTCCACCTTCTCTCGCTGTTGTACAAACTGGATTAGATACCGATTTCGGACAAAAAAATATGGAATCTCCTTTTGGTCAGACGGGATGGTTGGATAACAAAACCTATGCTCCCATTAAATATGAAAATTTGACAGATGCAGTAAGAGAATATGTTAAAGAAATGAATGCTACTCCCAATTATGATTCTTGGCGTAGTATGCGAATGTTGAAGAGTTATCAACAAACTCCACAGATAACCTATCATTTGGCCAGTGAACTCCGTACATATAGGCCTGAAGATGTAGAATATCTTGAAAAATTGAGAAAATTATTGGATAAGGAAAAATTCATTTTTGGTATAGACGATCTGAATTTAAAGAAAAATTAATGAAGAAAAATTGGATTTTTTTAGTTATCGTTATTCTTCTTTTATTTGTCATTTTTTTTCTTGTTAGAAAAAATGAACATTCCGAATTAGTCCAAGTTTCTTTTTCAGAGAAGATTTTTTATCGAGTAGAAATTGCAGATACTCCGGAAAAAATGAGACAAGGATTAATGTATCGAAAAAGTATGCCCAAAGACCAAGGGATGCTGTTTATTTCTCCCTATCCCCGAATAGTTTCTATGTGGATGAAAAATACTTATATTCCACTGGATATGGTATTTCTTGATGCTAATAATAAAGTTGTTTGTCTGCGTGAAAATGCAATTCCTTTAGATGATCAGAATATCATTTCTTGTCCCTATCTTGCAAAAATGGTTTTGGAATTAAATGCCGGTGAGATAAGGGATAAAAATATTGTGTTGGGTGATGTTCTTTTTATGAAATAAAACTTGACGTTTTATAAGAAATTTTATATCATTTTAGTCGGAAGGGTGCGGGCGTTAAACTTTGGCCAGCGGGTCAGGTTCGAAAGAAAGCATCCCATCCTTTGATTGGCGGGTCGTTCCCCTTCCACCTGAATACAAAGGAGCTTTCTATGACCTCAAAAGTGCTTGCCCGTAAATACAGACCGCAAATTTTTTCAGATCTTCTGGGTCAGGAAACTCTGGTACAAACAATTACAAACGCTATTGCCCAAAATCGTCTGGCGCAAGCCTACTTGCTGACGGGGATT
>JAFYBU010000017.1 GCA_017540065.1 Alphaproteobacteria bacterium | reverse complement strand
CTTACATTTCTGCCAGCATTATTATTCAGTTGGGTGCCAGTGTGATTCCGTCTTTGATGGCTCTTAAAAAAGAAGGAGAAGCTGGCTTCCGTAAGATGAATCAATATACGCGAGCCCTGACCATTGCTATTACTGTTGTACAGTCCTACTTTATGGCATTGGCTTTGGAACGTGGTGGTGCTGTTATCATGCCAAATGCCCATTTATTTGAGCTTTCCACTGTTGTTTCGTTGCTTGGTGGGACGATGTTTGTGGTATGGTTGGGTGAACAAATCACTGCTCGCGGTGTAGGAAACGGAACCTCTATTTTAATTATGATTGGTATCGTTGCAAATATTCCTTCTGCCATGATTCGTATGTTAGAAGATGGTCGGGCAGGGGCCATGTCCAGTATTACAATTTTGTTAATTATGGCTATGATTTTTGCCGTGATCTACGTGGTTGTGTTGTTTGAAACAGCACAACGTCGAATTGTAATTCAATATCCAAAACATCAAATGGGAAATCGTTTGATGCAAGGGGTGAGTTCTCACCTGCCTTTGAAAATTAATCCGACGGGGGTAATGCCACCGATTTTTGCCAGTGCACTTTTGGCAATTCCTGTGGGTATATCACAATATTTTTCAAAGACCGGGGAATCGGATTTTTGGAATAAAACAGCTCTTTTATTGACTCCCGGTCAATGGGTTTATATTACGGTTTTTGCTCTTTTGATTATATTCTTTACATTCTTTTACACAGGAGTTCAATCTAATCCAAAAGAAACCGCAGAAAATTTAAAGCGTCAAGGTGGATTTGTGGCAGGGATTCGTCCGGGTGAAAACACAGCAAAATATTTGGATTATGTGATTACCCGTTTAACAGTTTTAGGGGCTGCTTATTTGACAATTTTGTGTATTTTGCCTGAATTTTTAATTGCCACTTTCAATGTGCCGTTTTTCTTGGGGGGAACAACTTTATTAATCGTTGTTTCTGTTATTTTGGATACGGTAACTCAAATTCAATCTCATATGTTTGCTTATCAATATGAAGGTTTAATTAAAAAAGCCAGAGAAAAAGGGAGGATTTAATGGCTGATAAAACATACAGACGAATTATTTTGGTGGGACCTCCGGGAAGCGGTAAGGGAACACAAGCTGCAATTTTGAATGAAAAATTGAAAATAGCTGCAATTTCAGCAGGAGAATTATTACGAGCCGAAGCCAGAACAGGGTCTGAACTGGGTAAACAGATTGCAGCCCGTATTGACTTTGGGAAACTTGTTCCTCCTGAAATTATCGTGAAAGCTATGTTGAACGAAATTGCAAAACCTGAAAATTCTACTGGGTATATTATGGATGGTTTTCCTCGTTCTTTGGATCAAGTTGAAATGTTTGGAAAATTGATTCAAACTCCTGAATATAAAGATAAAAATCTGGAACCTGATTTGGTTTTGTTGTTGCAGGTTCCAGATGATTACATTTTTGATCGCATTTTAGGGCGCAGTCAATGTGCAAACTGTAAAGCGATGTATCATGAGAAATTCAAAACCCCAAAGGTGTTTGGCGTGTGCGACATTTGTGGGGGTAAAGAATTTACAAAACGGGCGGATGACACCCATGAAACGGTGGTATCTAGACTCCGCACATACCGTTCTGTAACAGCTCCAGTTATACCATACTACGAAGAAAAGGGGCTATTAAGGTGCGTTGATGGGACGGGACCCATTGACGTTGTAAGTGAAAAAATCAGAAAAATAGTAGGTTACTGATTGGAAAAAGAGCTTGACAGAAAACGAAAAATAGAGTATAATTCCCACTCGTTTGAAGTCAAGTTTCGCCAAAAGGCAAATTAGGCTTATTATTTTTTAACATAATGGAGAATGAACCTTGGCACGTATTGCTGGTGTAAATATTCCGACAAATAAGTTGGTTAACATTGGGTTAACCTATATTTATGGTATCGGAAAGAAAACTGCAGATGAAATCTGCAAAAAGGCAGGGATTCCTGCTGATCGTCGCGTAAATGATTTAACTGATGCAGAAACATTGAAACTGCGTGAAATTATTGATGCGGGTTATCATGTAGAAGGTGACTTACGTCGTGAAGTCGCTATGAATATTAAGCGTTTGGTTGATTTAGGATGTTATCGTGGATTGCGTCATCGTAAGAAATTACCTGTGCGTGGTCAGAGAACTCATACCAATGCCAGAACCCGTAAAGGTAAAGCTATCGCTATTGCCGGTAAGAAAAAAGTGACGAAGTAAGGAAGGATAACCTATGGCTGAAATTAAAAAGACAGTTAAAGCCTCTCGCAAAAAAGAAGTGGTTGCGGGTGTTGCTCATGTTGATTCCACTTTTAATAATACCGTTATTACTATTACGGATACACAAGGAAACACGGTTGCTTGGTCATCCTG
>JAFYBU010000016.1 GCA_017540065.1 Alphaproteobacteria bacterium | reverse complement strand
TCTTTATCTTTCAAAACAAGACGCTAAAAATGGTTGGCTATATCTGCAAAAAATTCCAACATCTTGTCCTGATAACGCACCCCCTGTTGAATTTTATATGACGGCAGAAAAAATGGTGGATTATTTCAGAAATATGCCCCCAGAAAAAGTTGGAAAGTATAGAGAACATTTCAAAGCTTGGATTCCACATTCCGATGAAATCTTTACTTTGGGGAGTCCGGATAAAATGTTTGACGGCTTTATGAAGGTCGTGGATAAATGGGAAAAGAGCTTAAAGGAAACACCGGCAAAAGCAAAGACACCGGCGGCAAAGGGAAAGGAAACCCCAAAAAAGGCAGCGCCCGCCCCAGCAAAACGTGCAGGAACAAGCCGCTAATTCTTTTTAGATAAATAGTGGTAATGTGAAAGGGCTTCCGTAATTTTTTTATCGGCTTGCACAGATGTCAAACCAGTTAAAAATGCGAAGCCCTCTTCTATTGTTTTAACCGCCCAAATATGAAATTTATTTTTGGCCACCGCATCACGAACACGTTTGTCCAACATCAGATGGTTGATTGAAACGGCAGGGATTAAAACCCCTTGATCGCCGGTTAATCCCGTTTCTTGACAAGCATCAAAGAACCCTTCAATTTTTTCGTTCAAAGCCCCCACAGCTTGAATTTCACCCATTTGATTCACAGATCCGGTAACGGCAACCGCTTGGTTGATGGGAATCCCACCGATTGCTGACAACAAAGCATATAATTCTGCGGAACTGGCCGAATCACCATCCAATTCACTGTATGATTGTTCCCACACCAAACTGGCATCCACGGCCAAAGGATATTCTTGAGCATATTTAGCGGAAAGATAGGCCCCTAAAATCAAAACGCCCTTACTGTGTAATGTTCCGCCCAATGATACTTCCCGTTCAATATCGGCCACGTTCCCCGATCCCAAGCGGACACGGCATGTTACACGTGAAGGACGTCCGAATTGGAAAGCCCCCAATTCGTGAACAACCAAGGCATTGATTTGTCCGACAGCGCTTCCCGATAAATTCAACTTTAACAAACCGTTTTTGATGTTGTCCAACCATTCTTCGTGAGCACCCCCTAAACGTTCTGTTCGTTTTTGTAATGCCGTTTCAACTTCCGCGGAAGATACTTTTTTAACACCTGATTCTTGGGCAACAAAATTGGCTTCATTCATCAAATCATGTATGCGAGCAAATCGAACAGACAAACTTTCTTGGTTTTGTGTTAAACGCGATCCGTATTCTATCAAATAATTATATGCACTCACATCAAAAGGAAGCAAATGATTTCGTCCAACAAAATCAGATAAAACACAGGCATATTGTTTTTCTGTTTCAACCGTACGGGGCATTTTTTCTGAAAAATTTACCTGTAATTTGAATAATTCTTCAAAATCTTCTTCCTTCCCCACCATTGTATAATAAAGGTTTGTATCCCCAACCAAAATGACTTTCAGATTTAACGGAACGGGCTTGGGCACTAAAGTACGTATTGAAAACACACCCTCATCAACAGGGGATTCTATTTGAACTTGACGTGTATACAGCGCTTGTTTCAGGGCCTGCCAAACAGCGGGGGAGGTCAACAAATCTTTTCCTTCTATCACCAAAAAGCCACCATTTGCCTGATGTAAAGCGCCCGCCTGAATCAAGGTGTGATCACAAATCAAACTGCCGGCGCTTTGTTCACGTTCAATTTTACCCAACAACGCCCCCAAAGTGAAACGCCCCATTGCAATAACGGGAGCCCCGCCGGCGGGATTGTTGGATACAAACGAATTCACTTTTAATAATCGCCACGCGTTTTCATTAAATTGCATAAAACACGCCAAGTTTTCCAAAATGTATTTTTTAGCAGAAACTAAATAATTTTTAATTGCCGAAACATCTGCATATGTTTTATTCAAACCGGCCCACTTTTTATCAATTTGTTTTTCAACTATCTGGACATTAAGGGCTGAAATTTCTTCTCCTTCGAGGGTTGCATCAAAGGTACTTTCCCTTAACGCTTTTTCCAAACGATTTTGTGCCGATTTCATTTCACAAAGCAAAAACTTTCTTTCTTCAACGGGTAAAGTGTTAAATGCATCCGGCGCCAAAATTTTACCGTTTTTAACGGGACTGACAACAACACCGCCCGGTGTTTTGGATAAAACAGTAAACGACGTTTCCACCGCCTTTGCCAAACGATTAAAATCAGCCTGTTTTTGTGCTGCATATTTTTGTTTAATATGCGCCAATTGAATCTGATAATTTTCATCGGAAAAAAGTGTTTTTAATCCTTCTTTCAAAGATTCAACGGCATGCGTCATTTTACGTGCAAAAAGGGTTCCTTCCCCCGCCGGTAAAGCAATCGGAACGGGGTGTAATAAATCATTAAAGTCCGCCACATAAACCCAATCATTCGGCGCCGGTTTATGTTCGGCAAACTGACGCAAAATATCCAAGGTTAAACTGGTACGCCCAACCCCCTTGGGCCCCAAACAAACCAAGTGTGCATTGGGAGCAGATAAATTAACGGCAAAATTAAGCGCGTTTAATGCCCTGTCCTGTCCGATTATCTGGCGACTGGATTTCGGCTTAAAATCCTTTTTCAAGCTCCCCTTTTTATAAAGATCTTTTTCCCCTAATTTATACGCCATTTTCTCCCCTTATTATTGACTTTATAGCGTTTTTTTTTGCAAAAATCCACCCCTTTTTTAAAAAAAGTATTTTTATGCATTTTTTTGTGGCTTTTTTTGCCAAATTTTGCTAGGGTAAAATTATTAAAAAATAACCCATTGAAAAGGAGTCGAAAAATGTTAAAAATTACAATTGATCAAGCGTTACTTTTGAAGGCACTGGCGCACACACAAAGCATTGTGGAACGTCGTCAAACAATCCCTGTTTTATCTAACGTTTTGATTGAAACAAATCCAAAGGGAATTTCCTTAAAGGCAACCGACAATGAAATTGAAATTGCAGAAATTGTCCCCGCCGAAGTGGAAGAAGAAGGCGCCATTACAATCCCAGCGCACAAATTGTATGACATTGTACGGCGCTTACCGGACGGATCACAATTGTCTTTAAGTGCTTCCGATACCACAGGTCAAGTAACTTTGGCATGTGGTCGTTCACGTTTTGCATTGGCTTCTTTACCTGCTGACGGATTCCCGACAATGGCCAAAGAAGAAGCCCCCTTTACTTTCAGTTTAACTCCGGCCGATTTGGCAGATATGATTGGAAAAACAGGTTTTGCTGTTTCTGTGGAAGAAACACGCTATAATTTGAACGGAATTTATTTGCACCAAAAAGAAAACAATTTGGTTGCCGTTGCCACCGACGGACATCGTTTAGCTTTTACCAAACGCGCTCTGCCAAAGGGGGCAAAAGATATGCCGGGTGTTATTATTCCTCGCAAAACAATTGGAGAATTAACAAAATTATTGGCTGAAAACGCTGAACAGGTGGAAATTTCCTTATCTGCTAATCAAATCCGTTTCAAGTTAAACAAAGTGGAATTATCTTCCCGTTTGATTGACGGAACTTATCCCGAATATGAAAAAGTAATTCCGGCCAACAATGATAAAAAAATGGTGGCCGATACCAAGGCTCTGTCCGCTGTTGTAGAACGCGTTTCTGTGGTATCAGAAAAATCACGCGGTATCAAATTATCTATCCAACCCAATTTATTGCAAGTCACGGCTGCCGCCGCAGATGAAGGTTCTGCCGAAGATGAATTGGACATCACGCCGCGGCAGCTGTACCGGTTGTTTTTATATATATTTTGGTGTCTAAACCTGATTTTTACTTACTTAACGCTTTGGGGCATGTGATTGTGCCAACCGCGCATTTTATTGGTGAT
>JAFYBU010000015.1 GCA_017540065.1 Alphaproteobacteria bacterium | reverse complement strand
GTCTGCGAAAGCGTTAAGACACCCGCAGCACACAAAGCTGTGTATTCCCCCAATGAATGTCCGGCCACAAAAGATGCATTTTCTTTCAAGGAAAAACCGTTTGCTTCCAGCGCACGCATCCCTGCCATGGAAACAGCCATAATAGCCGGTTGGGCATTTTGTGTTTGCGTCAATTCTTTGATATCACCTTCAAACATCAGTCGGCTTAAATTTTGATGCAAGGCTTCATCCACTTCCTGAAAAACCGCTTTGGCTTCAGGAAATTTTTCGTATAAATCTTTTCCCATTTCGACAGATTGAGACCCTTGTCCGGGAAAAATAAACGCCGTTTTTTCTTTCATCATTCTTTTATATTAGCAAAATTTTCGCTATAAAGCAAGTCAAGCCCACGGGGATTATTTTTATCTTGACATTTATAAGGCAATAAGATACCCTTTCAATCAGCGTTGAAACATAATAAAAGGAGACAAAATGAAAAAATTATTATTGTTGGGTTTAGCAGTTGTTGCTTTTGCAAACACGGCAGATGCCAAAACAAGTGTTTGCTTTCGTCCTTACGCTTCTGTAAAGGCGTCCTATTCAAAATTGGATATGGATGGTAAAATTTCAGATGCATCCGGCGTTTATAAAACAGCCAAAAAAGATTGGGTGTTGGGCGGTTCAGCTGCTGTCGGGGTGAAATCTTGTGCTTTCAGAGCTGAGTTTGAATATAACCAATCTGCAACTGCCGTAGATAAAAGAGCCTTTGCTTATGATTACGGCAAATCAAAAGAAAAATACCGTTCCTATATGTTTAACGGTTATTTTGATATTCCAACAGGAACTAACTTTCATCCTTATGTCGGGGCCGGTATCGGTATTGCGCGTATCAGAAGCAGTTTAACATGGTGGACCCCGTTTGCCGGAGATACCAGAAAGCGTGAAACAAATTTGGCATGGCAGGCCACTGCCGGTTTTGGTTATAATTTAACCCGGAATTGGACATTAGATATCGGTTATCGTTATATTGACAATGGCCATATCAAATGGTCCACGGCCGACGGCAATCTTAAATATGATTGTACTGCACACCAAATCCTTGCCGGTATCAGATACACATTTTAATAAAAGAATTTTCAAAAAAACCGCCAGAAAAGGCGGTTTTTTTATTTCGCTTTTACCAATTTCTGGCAATCAATTCAAAGTAACTTTGCGGATGCGCACAAGCGGGACAAGATTCCGGTGCGGATTTTCCTTTATGAACATATCCGCAATTGCGACAACGCCATTCTGTTTCGGAAACACGTTCAAAAACTTCCGCTTTTTTCAAATTTTCGGCAAAGGCTTTGAATCTTTCTTCGTGGAATTTTTCGGCCACGGAAACAGCACGCCAAACCGCAGCAATTTCGGAAAAACCTTCTTTATCTGCCGTTTCTGCCATTTTGGGATAACCATCTGACCATTCTTCATGTTCGCCTGTTGCAGCAGCTATCAGATTTTCCAACGTTGTTCCGATTTTTCCGGCAGGAAAACAACCTTCAATCATCACATCCCCACCTTCTAAAAACTTGAAGAAACGTTTAGCGTGTTCTTTTTCTTGATTGGCTGTTTCTTCAAAAACAGCAGCAATTTGCTCATAACCTTATTTTTTTGCTTTTCCTGCAAAATAGG
>JAFYBU010000014.1 GCA_017540065.1 Alphaproteobacteria bacterium | reverse complement strand
CCGAATTCGGTGTGCAAGGTCAAGTGGTGGGAGCAAAACCAGGACCTGTGGTTACTTTGTATGAATTTGAACCGGCCAGTGGTGTAAAAACATCTCGAGTGATTGCTTTGGCAGATGATGTGGCACGTGAAATGCGGGCAGTTTCTGTGCGTATGGCTGTGGTACCGGGCAGTAATGTGATTGGTATAGAAATGCCAAACCCAAAACGTGAGACAGTGTATATTCGTGAATTGGTAGAAGATGAAGATTTTAAACAACATAAAGGGGCTCTGCCGATTATTTTGGGTAAAGATATTGGTGGAAAACCTGTTTATGCTGATTTGGCCAAAATGCCACACTTGTTGGTGGCAGGAACAACGGGTTCCGGAAAATCAGTCGGTATTAACACAATGATTTTATCGTTGCTTTATCGCTTCACACCTGAACAATGCCGCTTAATTATGGTGGATCCCAAAATGGTGGAATTGTCTGTTTATAACGGGATTCCGCATTTACTGATTCCGGTAATTACCGAACCAGCTAAATCCTTAATGGCCTTAAAATGGGCTGTACATGAAATGGAAGATCGTTATCGGAACATGAGTCAGTTGGGTGTGCGCAACATTGAAGGATTTAATGAAAAACTTCGTGAAGCCAAAGAAAAAGGAATAACCTTAAAACGCCGTGTTCAAACGGGCTTTGATCCGGGGACAGGGCAACCCATTATGGAAGATCAAGCATTTGATTTAACACCCCTTCCTTACATTGTCTTTATTATTGATGAAATGGCAGATTTGATGGGCCAATGCGGAAAAGAAGCAGATCCCCTTATTCAACGTTTGGCACAAATGGCACGTGCGGTTGGAATCCACTTAATTTTGGCCACTCAACGTCCGTCAGTGGATGTGGTGACTGGAACGATTAAGTCTAACTTCCCGTCACGTATTTCCTTCCAAGTGCGTAACAAGATTGACTCGCGTACCATTTTGGATGAACAAGGTGCTGAACAGTTATTGGGTAAAGGGGATATGCTTTATATGCCAGCCGGAAATAAGCCTGTACGTGTTCATGGGCCTTTTGTGTCTGATGAAGACGTAGGTGCTGTGGTCAAACATTGGTCTAATCAAGGTGAACCACATTACGTTGAAGCCGTAACGGCGGACACAGAATCTACGGGGGTTATGGGTGGTAGCCCCGGCGCTGGTTCGGGAGATTCGCTTTATGATCAAGCGGTGGCAATAGTCTTGCGTGATAAAAAACCAACCACCAGTTATATTCAAAGACGTTTGTCAATCGGGTATAACAAGGCGGCAACCTTGATTGAAAAGATGGAACAGGAAGGTGTGATTTCCGCTCCTAACGCTGCTGGTAAACGTGAAATCTTAGTTCCGGGGGGAGAATGATGCGTAAATTATTTTTACTTTTTTTGTTATTAACTTTTTCTTTGCCGTCATATGCAGTGGTGGATAAAAAGATCGATACACCTGCCACACGTGAAATTTTGAATAAGGTTGAAAAAGCCTACAATCAAATGCGTACGTTGAAGGCGCAATTTGCACAATTTAATTCCAAAATGAAAGACGAACTTCATACAGGAACGATTTACATTTCTCGTCCCGGGCAAATGCGCCTGGTTTATGAACAAGGTTCACCTTTGGAATTTGTGGCGACCAAAGGTACTTTTATTTACCACGATAAAGATTTGGAAGAAGTGAATTATTTCAAATTGGACCAAACACCGGTGGAATGGATTTTGCGTGATAAATTGGTCTTTGATGATGAAGGCTTTGTGGTAACAGACGTGAAAGAGGTGTTGGACGAATACTTTATCACTGCGCATAAAAAAGATGCTAAAGAATTAGGCGAATTGACACTGGTAATTGATAAAAATACATTGGAATTGAAACAATGGGATGTATTGGACGTACAAAAAATCAAATCCACTGTCTCACTTTTTGACATAAAACAAAATTTACCTATTGACAAAAAGATTTTTTTGTTCAATAATCCATACAGGAAGACGAAAAAGGGGGAGGTTTCCAAATGAAAAAAACACTTATTTCTTTAGCTGCTTTAATGATGGCTGTGCCGGTAATGGCTGCCGAAGACAGTTGCGCCTATTCACCGCTTCAAAATTTAATTCGTAATGTCAGAAGTGTTAATGAAATAAATGAACTGCTGCAACGGGGGGTTGTTTTTGATGAAAAAGTTCGTTGCGGTGGATCTTTGATACAATTAGCTATTTTGCGCGGAAACCCTGATGTGTTACAGGCTATTTTGAATCAAGATCGTGCACGTGCAAATGTCACGGTTGTTTTGGATTATTCTAATAAAAATGAAGCAAAAGAAGTCCCTGTCATTTTATTTGCCGCACGTTATGCTCCTAATCCTGAAGTCGTTCAAAAATTGGTGGAGGCGGGTGCTGATATTACACGTACGGATTCGCAAGGGCGCAATTTATTGTGGTATATAGAACAAAATCCCGTTTTAAGAAATACAGCTTTATCTGACAGATTGAACAGTATGATGTTGGGTGCATTGGTTCCTAAACAAACACGGCCTTCCTTCCAATTTGGCGGAAAT
>JAFYBU010000013.1 GCA_017540065.1 Alphaproteobacteria bacterium | reverse complement strand
GTTGTAACAATGTCCTTTTTGAAACCGATAGAACCAGGATTAGAAAAACGAGAATTTTTACACAAGTTAGAAAATGAATTGGATGCCGAACAAGAAAAACTTCCTCATCCGCAAAAGGGAAAAACATGCAATTAAAAGAGCAAAAAATTTTAGCACTTTATTCTGACACCTCTTTGCAAGAAGTGGAATTGGCTTTTGCTTTAACCGACGGGTTGGATATTTTGAAAGTAGAAAATTCATTTTCACGCCCCTACCCCTATGAATTAAAAGATAAATTGTTAAATGTTACCCAAGATCAATTGGCAGATAAAAAATATCTGAACGAATTGGAAAAAGAAGTAACCGACTTTTTTATCAGTATATTGCAAGAGGGTATGGAAAATATATCAGACAAACCGGATGCCATTTCCATTGTGGGGCCCATTATTCAAAATTCCCCCCAGGAAAAGCATGCCATTGAATTGGGGGATTTCAAAAAAATCGGGACAACTTTCGGAATCCCTGTCATCGGACATTTTATGCAAACGGATTTAACTGCCGGCGGAATGGGAAGTCCCTTAAAAGCCGTTTTTTGGGAAACAATGGCAAGAAAATTAGAAAAGCCCTTGATTATTGCAAACATCGGGGGAATTTTGAAGTTGACCTATTTGGGGCCCAATGGTGAAATCGTGGGATTTGATGTCGGAATAGGAACATCTGTTATGGACGAATGGGTCTTCAAAAAAACAGGACAAAGTCAAGATGATGACGGTTGGCTTTCCGCACAAGGAAAATCAGATAAAAAAGTAGTAAAAGCTTTATTGGAACATCCTTATTTCAAAAAAGTTCCCCCAAAAGCCGTAGAACAAAATGATTTTGATGTTTTATTAGGGCAATTGGAAGGATTAAGTCCTGCCGACGGTTGTGCCACATTAGTTTCCTTTTTCGTGGAAAGTTTGAAAAAGGCGTGTGCTTTTTTACCGGAAAAATGTGAAAATTGGATTCTGATCGGGGGTGGATTGAAAAATCCCAGTTTGGTTTTAGCGTTAAAACAAACTTTCAAAAATGTCCAAAAAGGAATTGAATGTTTTCCTTTTCATGAACATTTGAACGCTGTTGGAACTGCTTTTTTGGGGGCGCGCCGTTTGATGAATTTACCCATCAGTTTGCCCACAACAACCGGCGTAACGGAAGCCGTCAGTGGTGGAGAAATTTTTGATCCCGCACACGATAAATAAAAATTTTACTTTTAAACCCGAAAAGACGTGATTGAACAATCTTTTGAGGTTTCCATCCGTCAATTTCAAAAACCTCGGATATGACAACGGCAGAAGGTTTCAGAGCCTTTTTTAACCTGTCCCCTAATCCCGGTATATGAGCCAAATAACAAAGCGCAACATCCAAATGTTTCAAATCCGTTTTCATTAAATCAGCCCGAATAATTCGAGTGTTTTTATATTTTTTAAGACGTCTTTTGGCAATTTGATAAGGGAACGGATCCCATTCATATCCGTAAAAATAATGGTTCGGAAATTTCGGAGCAAGTCCTGCCAACAAAGAACCGTCACCACATCCTAAATCGGCTATCTTCATTTGTTTTTCAGATGTTAAAAATTTAGATACTTCGGCAATAACGGCCTTTTTTGTTTTACCAAACGAAGGAATATAGGGAGGATTATTCCATCCCTTGTAAATGAAATAACTGGCAATAGCATACCCGCAAAAGGTGACTGCCAAAATATAAAACAAAACTGCAAAAATTAAAAAAGGCATAGCTTTTTATACTATGCCTGATAACAAAATGCAAGTCCTTTTTTCAAATTTTGATTAACCCGTGAATAAAAGCATAAAGAGCAATAAGCGCCACTATGCCGATTATCCAAGCCAACTGTTTTTCTTTAACAGAAAAGATTTTAGGAACATAATTTTCTTGACGCGCCATACAATAAACCGGTATCCCCAATGCAATAAAAACAATAGCCATTAACAAATAGGAAAGGCCTGCGGCGTAAATCAACCAAAGCGCATAAAAGCTGCCCAAAACAGAAGTCATATGTGCACAAAAACGAGAAATACCCAATTTTTGATTAAATTCACCGTCCGAACAAATTTTCCAAAGATAAAGACAACTCATCAAATAGGCCGGCAGCACCATTACCCCCGTAATGGACAGCATGGTATTCCATGCGTTATTAGAAAAATAAACGAGTAACATGGCCGCTTGCATCATTCCGCTGGTAACCCAAAGAGAAACAGAAGGTGCTCCCGCATTATTTTCCGTCGTAAAACATTTGGGGAAATTTCCGTTTTGTGCCATAGATTGAGGCATTTGAGCTGTGATCATAGTCCAAGATAACCAACTGGCCAACACCGCAATAATAAGACCAATATTCATCATCCAAGCACCCCATTTACCCACAACATGTTCAAGCACTCCGGCTGTGGAAGGATTCGCAATTTTTGAAAGTTCTTCTTGGCTGAGCAAACCAAACGGTAAAACGGATAACAAAACATAAATGGCCAAACATCCCAAAAAGCCTAACATAGTGGCTTTACCAACATCTGATTGACTTTTGGCTCTGCCAGAAAGGACAACAGCCCCTTCAATGCCGATGAAAGACCATAAGGTAACCAACATGGTGCTTTTGATTTGAGCAGATAAATCACCCAAATTGTGTCCGTGCATGTGTCCCCAAAAATCAAAATCAAATTGGCGGAAATTGAATACACAAGCCAAAATTAAAATAAATAAAATCAAGGGAACTATTTTGGCAATTGTAGCAATCAAGTTAATTTGAGTTGCTTGTTTTACACCACGCAAGACTAACCAGTTAAAGCCCCAAATAAGAAGTGAACCACCAATAATACTGTTAAAGTTATTCCCACCGGTAAACATTCCCGGAAAAAAATAGTTCAAAGCATCCATGGTAATTACCGCATAACCTACGTTACCAAAAATTTGGCAAAGCCAATAGCTCCAACCGATATTAAAGCCCATATAAGGACCGAAACCCGATCGGGCATACATGTAAATACCTGAAGTTAAATCAGGCTTTACTGTGGACAAAATACGAAAAGTATTTGCAATAAAATAAAT
>JAFYBU010000012.1 GCA_017540065.1 Alphaproteobacteria bacterium | reverse complement strand
TTTGTTTTACAAAATTCTTCCAGATTTTTCCCAGACGCACAGACTGTGGGCATTTTTTCCAAAACATACCACAACCCTTTTGTATCTTTTTTCAAAAGTTGATCCACATCATTTTGGGGACGGATAACCAGTATAGGGTTGCCTTCCTTATCAAACAGATGCGTTCCGACCGGTAAAGCGCTTTGGGGTTTACCGTGTAAAACTGATTCCATAAAAAGACCCAAGGGGGAATATCTGTCTTCAAGATTGTCCTTGAACTTTCCGTTGGTCCAACAATCGCGTACCCATTCAATAGAATCCTTGGCCTTTACATTCAATTTTTCCAAAATCGGTGCAAAAGGGGATGGAATTTCCTGTTCCGGTTCTTTTTCGGGTTCGGGGGCAGGAGGTGTTTGTTGAACGGGTTCTGAATGTTCTTCTTTTGCTTCTTGCACCGTCGGTTTTTTCGCCCCTTCCATTTGATTCAAATATTCGTGATATTCTTGAACCACTTCCGAAAGATTAAAGTTTGGTTCATCCTGTATATATTCTTTCAAAAATGTATCGAAGGGTATAATTCCGTTTGAATCGGTTTCTTCGTTTGTTGGCGGTGCAGATTCTTCTTGAGCTTTTTTTTGTTCCTCAATCATATCAAACATCATTTGTTCAAATGTGGAATTCATGTCTTACTCCTTTAAAATATCATTCTGTCTTAAAAGGACACCAAAACAAAAACAATGTCAAGAAGTTTCTTCTTGACATTGCCGGAATACAAAACCCGAATGTTTAACGACGATCAATATTGACGGATTGTGGAACGTTGTTTGTCAGAGAATGGTAATTTTCCGCTTCATAAATCGGTTTCACCATATCAAAAACAGGCGGTAAAGGCAATTGTTCTTTTGGGGCAGGCGCAGGGATAACCTTTTGTCCGCGTCCCTTTAACAATTTATCCACTTCCTCCGGTGTCATCTTTTTCAATTTATCCAAACCGGCAGTACCCAATTTACCGAAATCATCCTTAATACCCGGTAAAACGTGCCATTTTTTATCGCTCCCCATCTTTAAGTACTGAATACTTTTTTTGGTTTCTTTGACTTTTAAAAGAGGCTTTCTGTCTTTATCCCAAAAAGTCCATTCAGACATTTTGCCATCTTTATCTTGAGAAACAGAAGTACTAGTTCCGTCAAGCTCCATAAGTTTGCAATACCTTATTGATCCGTCGGGGCGTCTATAGAGGTATTTTTGTGCGGAAATTTCAATGGTGCTGCCGTCTATAAATTTGAAAAGACTTTTTATACGCGTTCCTTTTTTGTCATAGGAGTGAGTTTCTTCATGAGAATATTCAAGCGGATTTTTACTGTCAATATCGAAGGGCTTTTTAATTGTTCCAGCCTGAAATTGTTCCCGAAAAGACCAATCATTATTGAATATTCTTTTTAATCCGGTGGAAGATTGAAGCACAAGGGCGCCATCTTCAGATTCTTTTAAAGTAATGTTTTCTTTTTGTTTTCCGTTTCTGGGGTTATGTGCATGTAAAATATCCGGATTTTTGGGGTCGCGTTTATAAGTTATACCAGTGGATTTATTATAAAAATTGCCATTCTTGTCAATGACAACTTTCCCTTCTTTCGGATCCAAGGCAAAAGCCACTTCTTCATCCGTGAATAAAGATTTGGGTCCTGATTTTTTTGCAACCTTTTTCAAAGGAAGCTGTACAGTTGGAAGCTCTCGATCCAGTTGTATTTCGGGATACTTATTCACGTCTTTTTTGGACATGTCTTTTACTTTTTCAATATCTTTTGGAGAAACGAACAT
>JAFYBU010000011.1 GCA_017540065.1 Alphaproteobacteria bacterium | reverse complement strand
GTTCCCGTTGCAACCACTTGTCCGCCGGCATCCCCCCCTTCGGGTCCGATATCAATGACATAATCTGCCGATTTAATCACATCCAGATTATGTTCGATAATCACAACCGTATTGCCTGTGGCCACCAACATCTGTAACACTTCCAACAATTTTTGAATATCTGCAAAATGGAGTCCTGTTGTTGGTTCATCCAAAATATACAGTGTTTTTCCTGTGGATTTACGTGAAAGTTCTTTGGCTAATTTAATGCGCTGAGCTTCTCCGCCTGATAACGTGACCGCCGATTGACCCAATGCGATATAACCCAATCCCACACGGCGTAATAATTCACATTTATCTCGAATACTTGGAACAGCATTAAAAAATTCAAACGCTTCATCCACCGTCATGTTTAATACGTCGGCAATAGATTTATCGCGATATTTAATTTCTAATGTTTCCCGGTTATAGCGTGTTCCGCCGCATGCATCACATTTCACATATACGTCAGGCAAAAAGTTCATGGAAATTTGTTTAACACCGTCGCCTTCACACGCTTCGCAGCGTCCCCCTTTGACGTTAAAGGAAAAACGTCCGGCAGTATAACCCCGTGCTCGTGATTCTGGTAAGCCGGCATACCAAGAACGGATAGGTTCAAACATTCCTGTATAAGTGGCGGGATTTGACCGTGGCGTACGTCCGATCGGACTTTGATCAATGTCAATGATTTTATCAATAAAAGCGGCCCCTTTAATGGATTTACAAGGCCCGGCCACTTCGTGTGTTTTCATTAACAGGTTATGTAAGTTTTTATATAATGTTTCGATGATAAGACTTGATTTTCCACCGCCGGAAACACCTGTCACACAAGTAAGAGTACCTAAGGGAATAT
The DNA here is from genome assembly GCA_017540065.1 of Alphaproteobacteria bacterium. Taxonomy (GTDB): domain Bacteria; phylum Pseudomonadota; class Alphaproteobacteria; order CAAHEQ01; family UBA3637; genus UBA3637. Next base: position 3,692 of record JAFYBU010000011.1, on the reverse strand, counting down.
CGACACTTACATTTTTAAGGTTATGCAAAGTGGCACCTTCTATGCGTAAAAATTGTCCGTTCCCGATGCGACGTTTTTTGGGAACTTGAATTTGGCGCATACCGGATAAGTATTGTCCTGTTACGGATACAGGGTTATTTTCAATTTCTTCAGGTGTTCCTTTTGCCACCAAGTATCCCCCGTGGCGTCCTGCTTCCGGCCCGATATCAATCAAATAATCTGCCGCACGCATGGTATCTTCATCATGTTCCACCACAATCACCGTGTTTCCCAAATCCCGCAAACGATTTAAGGTGGCTAATAATTTATCATTATCTCGTTGGTGTAAGCCGATGGAAGGTTCATCCAATACATACAAAACGCCTGTCAATCCTGTTCCAATTTGGCTGGCTAAACGAATACGTTGAGCTTCACCTCCCGATAAAGTGCCACTGATACGATCCAGTGGCAAATAACCCAATCCTACATTATTCAAAAAAGTTAATCGTTCTACAATTTCTTTTAAAATTCGTTCAGCAATTGTGCGTTTTTCGGTGGACAATTTTTGAGGAAGTTTTTGGAACCAATCTAATGCTTCAGCAATAGAAAATTTACTGACTTCCCCGATATGTTTTTTATCCAATTTAACAGCTAAAGCTTCGGGTTTTAAGCGTGCCCCGCCACAGGCTTCACACGGGGTATTTAACATATATTTACTGATATTTGAACGTGCTTCATCTGATTCTGTTTGTAGATAGCGACGTTCCAGATTCGGGATGACACCTTCAAAGGATGTGCCTCGTTCATGAATGCCGTATAAAATAGCATGCTGCAAATCTTTATCCAACTGATTCCAAGGGACGTTGATGTCCAATCCGAAGCGCCGCATTAAAGGGCGTAATGCATATTCATACCAATGTCCCATTTCACCCGTACTGTTTGACCAAGGAGCAATTGCTCCGCGTGCGATAGATAATTCCGGATGAGAAATGACCAATTCCGGATTAATGGTTTGTTTGACGCCCAATCCTCCGCATACGGGGCAAGCGCCTTCCGGATTATTAAAAGAAAACAAACGTGGTTCTAATTCAGGAATTGTGAATCCCGAAACAGGACAAGAAAATTTTGTAGAAAAAAGTCGGGAAAAACTTCCATCAGGGCTTTCAGCGCACATCAAGCCGTCAGCCAATGTGACAGCTTTTTCCACCGAAGCCGCCAAACGTGATTGAATTTCCGGTCTGATAATCACCCGGTCAACAACAACAGAAATATCATGCTTTTTATTTTTATCCAAAGCAGGTACATCCTCTATTGCATATAATTTTCCGTCCACTTGAACACGTACATATCCTTGTTTTTGCCAGACGGATAATTCCTTTTTGTATTCCCCTTTCCGATTGCGGACGACTGGGGCTAAAATCATTATTTTTGTTCCTTCATCCATTTTCAAAAGGGCATCGACCATCTGAGTAATTGTTTGTGCTTCGATAGGTAATCCGGTTGCCGGTGAATAAGGAGTTCCCGCACGTGCCCATAACAAACGCATGTAATCGTAAATTTCTGTGACGGTCGCCACGGTGGAACGAGGATTATGACTGGTTGTTTTTTGTTCAATAGAAATAGCCGGGGAAAGACCTTCTATTAAATCCACATCCGGTTTATTTTGTAAATCTAAGAACTGACGGGCATAAGCAGATAAACTTTCCACATAACGCCGCTGTCCTTCCGCATAGATTGTATCAAAGGCAAGCGAAGATTTTCCGGATCCAGATACCCCCGTAATAACCACCAATTGATTTTTGGGAATATCCACATCAATATTTTTCAGATTATTTTGCCGTGCTCCACGAATTTTGATAAAATCCATATTGACTCCTTAAAAAATTGGGAAATATTATACCTTTTTTTAAGAAAAATCGCAAGCATTCTTTAGATACAATTATTCGGGCAAAATAAACCCTTGCGTCTGAAGTTCCCAAAGATGAGCATATTTCCCTTTTTTCTTTAACAATTCGGAAGGTTTTCCTTCTTCAATGATTTTGCCTTTTTGCATAACGATAATGCGATCCATTTCTCGTAAGGTGGACAGACGGTGCGCAATGGCAATAACCGTTTTCCCTTTCATTAAATTTTTCAAACTTTTCTGAATGTGAATTTCTGATTCGCTGTCCAATGCGGAAGTTGCTTCATCCAAAATCAAAATAGGCGCCCGTTTCAAAATGGCCCGTGCTATGGCAATTCTTTGACGCTGACCACCTGATAATTTAATTCCTCTGTCGCCCACTAATGTTTGATACCCTTTTTCTGTTTTGGTAATAAATTCATGGGCGTATGCCAAACGTGAAGCACGCATAATTTGATTTTTATCGGCTTTGGGATTACCGTAAGCAATGTTATCATACAAAGAACGGTGGAATAACGAAGTGTCCTGCGGCACAAAAGAAATAGCGGAATGCAAAGAATCTTGTGTAAGCGAACGAATATCTTGTTCGTCAATTAAAATCTGCCCGTCATTCACGTCATAAAAACGTTGTAATAAATTAATTAAACTGGATTTACCAGAACCGGATACACCCACTAATCCGATTCGTTCACCGGGTTGAATTGTCAAGTTAAATCTTTTGAAAACGTCCGTTTTGGACCGATAGCCGAAGTTCACATTTTTGAATTCAATTTTTCCTTTTTTAATTTTCAAACGTTTTGCATTGGGAACATCTTGAATTTCATAAGGTGAAAACACAGCATCCAAAGCATTTTTTGTATTTCCCATTAATCGCGCCCAACTGTTGTAAGCGAACAGGAAGTGACGTAAATTTTCTAACATTGTATTCATCAATAACAATGTCAGGACGATGTTTCCAGCTGATGCTTGACCTTTGTGCCACAAAAACAACACCAACAAAATCATGCTCAACTTGAACAAGGAAATTGCCAGGTTTTGTGCAACTTGAATATTTCGAACGGTAATAATCAATTTTTCAAAAGCCTTTTTTCTAAGAATCAAAAGAGGATTTAACAGTTTTTCTTCAAAGCGCCAATTTGCAAACCCTTTAACAGTTAACGCATTGGAAACAACATCCACTACTTGTCCAACAACCGTTGCTTTTTTTTCACTAAAATCTACAGAAATGTTGCGCAATTTGCGGCCATATTTTTGAAAAACAAAGAACAAAACAGTTATCCAAACAACAAATAAAACACCGCACATCCAATTAATTCCAAACAACATGACAAAAGTGATTAACACGCTGATGATGGGAATAAAGAAATCAAATTCTATTCTTTCCAACATATCGTCTAAATTGCCAGATAATTGACTGGCTCTGCTGGCTAATTTACCACTGGTCTGATTGGCTAAAAAACGGGCAGAATGCCCCATTATATAATGACTGACATCCAATTCCACGGTCATTGTCATCCACGGAAAGAATTTCTGATCAAATACAAGGGAACTTCTTCTGAAAATAACCCATAACAAATCCAACAAAATCATCATTCCTATTGTGGTTCCTAAGGCTGTCCACAAAGAATCTTCTATTTCCACCTTACCGTTTAAGATATCAATAATATGTGAAAAATAATACAGGGTTAAACGTGCACAAATGGTGCTGAGTCCCATCAAAAAAAACATCCAAAAGACTTGGCGTTTTTTTTGACGAACATAATACCACAAAAATCCCAATGGTGTCACTGGATATTGAGTCATCTCCCCC
>JAFYBU010000001.1 GCA_017540065.1 Alphaproteobacteria bacterium | reverse complement strand
TGGGACAAGTTGGCTTAAATCCACATCACCTCATCACCTGACAAGGTTAACCTTATTTTGAACCTGTTGCACAAAAATGTCAAGAAAAATTTATTGACTCACCCAAATGACACGTGCCATCCAAGAAATTTCCGCAGGCGACAACACAACATCATCACATTGAGGATTCAATGATTTTAATTCCACCTGATTAAGAGAACGCCGATGAAATTCCTTCACCATTACTTCACCCGCTTTCGTCCTGGTAATAACACGATCCCCTTTTCTGATTTCCGAATCGGGCGCTACAATCAATTTATCGCCATCACGATAAACAGGTTCCATACTATTCCCAGACACTTCCAAAGCATATACTTTTTTATTCAAGGTAAAAGGAAATTCCACAGCATCCCAATCATCAGATAAAACGGGCCAACCATCCGAATCGAAATATCCTTCGCGACCAGCCTTTGCCAAACCTAACAAAGGAATTGTATTTTTGGGTTGAGGACAAGGTGCCCCTGCCAATTCCATAAATTCAAAAACGGTGGTATTAGTGGCCTTCAAAACTTTATTCATACTTTCAGTGGAAGGCCAACGTTTACGCCCGTCTGCCCCCAACCGCTTTGATTTATTAAAACTGGTGGGATCTAATCCCGCTTTTTGCGCCAAAGCCGATAAAGAAAGTCCCTTGCTGGCTGCCAAATTTTCTAAACCCAACCAAATTTCATTGTATGAGAGTTGCATTTATTCTTTCCTTTCTTTTTTTATATTCGCTTTTTAGTTGAGTTTATCTTTAACATATTTTTTTCAATTTGTCAATAGGATTTTTTTCTTATTTTTATCTTGACAAGTCGAAAAAAATGTGTTAGTTCTTGTTTTGTTCTTGTCAAAAACAACCAAAGGAGACTGAATGAGGAATATATACCCAACACCATCGGAAAGCAACGAAACAACTCCGTTCGAATCATCTGAAGAAGCATGGTTTTGGTTTTGTTTGTGCGAAAGCTTAAAAAATGAACGGACACATAATTATAAAGCCAAAATCATACGCCCATGCGAATCGTCAGATATCGCAATCGCTGTCAAAAGATTATTGAAAGAAGGAAAAATTCAACCTGTTCATCTGAAAGTTTTAACAAAATACGGTTTTGAACAAGTTCCACCCCACCCGCATTTCGGCGACAGCCTAAAAATTTGTAAATTATGGAAAGAAGCGCTTGCTTTTTTAGAATCACTTTTGCGCAAAAAAGGAATTGTTTATTGCCTGTAATATAAGGAGTTTGCTATGATTTTATCCCCAACACTTTCTGCTTATCGTTTTCCGTTTGCCTATGTGGCTTTTGGCGGAAATCCGACACATTGGTGGACCAAATTTTTGAAAAAAGATTTCTATCATTGTTTCTTAATTTTGGGAAACGGTTTTGAATGGATCTTGATTGACCCCGTTTGGAATTACACGGATTTAATTTTCATCCGCAATAAAAATGTTTTATCTGCCATCAAAGAAAAAGGGTATCGTTTGTTGCGCACAACACCCAGATTTGTTACCAAACAAAAGGGACATTTTCGACCCTTAACCTGTGTAGAAACTGTGAAACGTTTTTTGGGAATTTCATCCCCGAAAATTTGGACACCTTACCAACTTTTTCGTTTTATTTTATTAAAAAAGGAAAATAATCCTTGACTTTTGATTTTTTTTGTGATATAATGCTTCCCAGTTAAAATCTAGAATTGTATTTAAGGAGCCTTTTCATTTTGAAAGGGCTCTTTTTTCAATTATAGGTTGTTGTTTAACCTTCCAGGAGAATTTTAATGACAGATATTGAATCCCTTTACCGAGAGTATAAACAAGCACTGGCTGTCAGAGCCAATTGGGAAAGCACATGGCAAGAATGTTACGCTTATGCTTTACCCCAACGCGAAACTGTATTTTCTGACTGCACCAGTAAAATCAGCACATTGTTTGATGCCACTGCCCCCGATGCTACGGATCAGCTGGCAGCGTTGATGCTTTCAGAATTAACGCCCCCGTGGATGCGTTGGTTTTCATTGAGTGCCGGAACAGAATTTTCATCAGGTGAAAAAGAAACTTTTGCCCCCACGTTGGAAAAAATCTCTGCCACTTTACAAAACCATTTTGATCGCAGTAATTTTGCAACAGAAATCCACCAATGTTATTTGGATTTAATTACAGCAGGAACAGCTTGTTTATTGTTTGAAGAAGCCCCCATTGGCGCCTCTTCTGCCTTCTGTTTTACAGCAGTTCCCTTAAACGAATTGTGTTTAAGTGAAGGACCGACAGGAAAATTGGACAAAGTTTTTCGGTGTTTTTCATTATCACGTCTGGAATTTGAAGACAGATTCGGCACAAAATACCTGGACAAAGAAAAACAAGACGAAATACCCGTTCGGGTAATTGAAGCAATTTTACCCCAAATAAAAGGAGGATACCGTTCTGTCACCTTTATAGATCCCAATTGCCAGCATATCGCCGCGAAAAATCAGGATTTCCCTTTCGTCCTGAAGGAGGCCTTTTACACCACCAGCCCGTTTATCGCGTTCCGCTGGCTGAAAGCCCCGGGGGAAGTTTACGGCCGTTCCCCTGTCATGAAAGCGTTGCCAGACATTAAAACAGCAAACAAGGTTGTGGAGTTAATCTTGAAAAACGCCACAATCGCCGTGACAGGTATTTGGTTAGCCGAAGATGATGGCATTTTAAACCCCGCCAATATTCATCTGACCCCGGGCGCGATTATTCCAAAGGCGGTAGGATCAAAAGGACTGACGCCATTGGAAGCCCCCGGCAAATTTGATGTGTCACAATTGGTCATCAAAGATTTACGTGAACATATTCGCCACGCCCTGTTGGGTGATAAATTAGGCACCGTTTGCGATGACATGAAAATGACCGCTACAGAAGTATTGGAACGATCTGATGAAATGATTCGAATTTTGGGGGCAACTTACGGTCGGTTACAATCGGAATTGTTGATGCCTTTGATTGAACGCGCCACGGCACTTTTACGTAAACGCGGAGAAATTCCGGAAATTTTTATCGACGGACGATTGTTGAATGTCAGCTATAAATCCCCTCGCGCTGAAACACAAAATCGCAAAGATGCCCAAAATGCCTTACAATGGTTGAGCTCTGTTTCAAGTTTGGGACAAGAAGCAAATACAATTTTAAATGTCCCGGAAATCATGAAATGGTTGGCTGAAAAATTGGGATTACCCGCCCACTTTATGAAAGAAAATTCATGAAAGAAATACAACACGCCATGGTACGTTTGGCAAATACGTCAGATGGCCGAAAGGTTTTAGAACATATTAAATCCCGCACCTTAAATCGCACATTGGGCCCTGACGCTTCAACACAAGAATTGTGGTATTTGGAAGGCCAGCGCGCCTTAATTGCTTATTTGGATAATTTAATCGAACAAGGAAAAAAAGAATAAGGAGTCAAAATGACCAATAATTTATTACAAGAAAATCCCGTTCCGGAAAAATTTTTGGATAAAGAAGGAAATGTTAATGTAAACGATTTGGCAAAATCTTACGTTGCATTAGAAAAAAAGTTAGGAACCCCGAAACAAGGTATCCCGAATAATGCAAAAGGTTACAAAATCAACATGAAAAATCCTTTATTAACCATGGATGACAAAATAAATGAACGTCTATTTCAATTAGGTCTTACAAATGATCAAGTGCAAGGCATTTATGATATTGCCGCCGATATTTTAATTCCCCAGATCCAATCAATGGCAGAACAACTTTCCGCCGACAAAGAATTACAAGAATTGGAAAAAGAATTCGGTGGCGTTGAACAATTCAACGAAATTGCCCGCCAATTGTCTGCTTGGGGTGAAAAAAATTTAGATGCCAAAACATTTAACACTTTGGCCACATCAAAAGACGGCATTATGACACTTTATCATATGATGCAAGAAAAACAAGAAACACCTGTTACCACAGGAAAAAGCGGGTTAAACACCAAAGATGATGAAACAACTTTACGCCGACTGATGCAAGATCCAAAATATTGGAAAGAACAAGATCCTGAATTGGTCCAGCGTGTTGAAAGGGGCTTTCGCCGTTTATACGGTTAACCCTTTGAACCGACGGATAAACTTTTTTTAAGTCCCGTAAATTTCCCCCGATAATTGGCGAAGAATTTTCTTCATAACCCATTAAAGGGATTTGTTTACAAAAAATAACTTTTACAAGGAGAAAATAATGACTGATTCTACAGCAATTGATGCTGCATTTATTAAACATTTTGAAGCCGATGTGCATACTGCTTATCAACAACAAGGTTCAAAATTACGTTCAACCGTTCGTTTTAAGGATAATGTGAACGGAGCCAGCACAACTTTCCAGGTAATCGGTGCTCAAACAGCTAATCAAAAATCGGCTCGCAACGCACAATTGACACCGGCCGCCGTAACGCATGCCCCCGTGGAATGCACACTGGCTGACTGGTATGCCGGACAATGGGTGGACAAATTGGACGAATTAAAGGTCGGACACGACGAACGTAAAGTTTTGGCCACTGCCGGCGCTTATGCTTTGGGACGCAAAACGGATGCCTTGATTATTACAGCTTTATCCGGCGCCGAACAAACAGCAGGCACTGATTCGGAAGCTTTAACCAAAGAACGTATTTTGGCAGCCTTCAAAACATTAAATACAAATGATGTTCCTGATGACGGTGAACGTTATGCATTGGTAGGGCCCGCCCAATGGAATCAACTGTTAAGTTTGGAAGAATTTTCCAACGCTAATTATGTGGGCGACGAACACCCCTTATTATCCGGTTCGGAATCCCGCAAATGGATGGGAATAAATTGGATTATGCATACAGGGCTCCCCACATCCGGATCTGGCAGCTCTGCCAAAACAACCTGTTTCATTTATCATAAATCTGCTGTCGGTTTGGCCGCCGGTCAAGATATTACGACAGATATCACATGGCACGGTGATTACGCCGCCCATTATGTGAACAATATGATGAGCCAGGGCGCCTGTTTAATCGACCCCAATGGCGTTGTCAAAATGGTCTGTTTGGACATTGTTCCGGAAGAAACCATTTCTACATCAGCTTAAAATTATACACCCCAAAAACCGGTCTCAATCGAGGCCGGTTTTTACTTTTAAGAAAGGATTCTAAATGAGCGATACAGCCATTACGCTTTGTTCAAAAGCTCTTGTAAAAATCGGCGCCAAAAGTATCACTTCTTTTGAAGAAGATACCGCCGAAGCCGAAGTTGCCAACCAATTATATGAACCCTGTTTGCAAAACTTGTTGGCTTCTTATCCGTGGCGTTTTGCCTTAACACAAAAAACATTGGCACGTTTAACCGAAAATCCCGTTTCCGATTACCAATACGCTTATCAACTTCCCAATGATTGTGTACGTGTTTTATCGGCCGGTCAAAGTGCCAAAAGTTCCGGCCTTAATTATAAAATCGTGGGACAAAACTTGTGCACAAATGCGGAAAATGTTGTTTTGAATTACATTTGTCGCCCGGAAGAAAACAGCTTCCCTGCTTTTTTTAAGGAGGCGTTGATAGGAAAACTGGCCGCCGAATTCTGTCTGCCGTTAACCGAAAGTACAACACGAACGGATTACGTAAAGAAAATGGCCGAAAACAGCATTTCCACTGCGCGATTAGTTGATTCACAACAAAATATAAATTCCACTTTTCAAGATTTTTCATTGATTGAGGTACGCGGATGACCAACCTATTTACCACCAAAACCAACTTTACTGCGGGTGAATTATCACCGGATCTGTTGGGGCGAGCCGATCTGAATGCTTATGCCAACGGCGCATTAAAATTGGAAAATGTCTTTATTGAACCAACGGGCGGAATACATCGTCGTCCGGGGCTGCAATATCTGCAAACGCTGACAGGAAAAACCCGCCTTATCAGTTATGAACAAGACAGCCAAAATGCTTACTTGTTTTTAATTTCCGATCGCCAAACATAAATTTATAAAAACGAAGTTTTAGTTTCAACCATGACAACCCCTTGGACAACGGGACAATTAGATAAAATTTCGTGGTGCGCTTTATCAGATGGCCTGATTGTTGTTCAATCGGATCTTCCTCCTTATCGTTTTACATTGACAGGAAACACTTGGACAGGAGAAAATTTTACCTTTTTGAATTCGGACGGATACCTGCATCAACCTTATCACCGATTTTGTTCTGACGATATTACCATAGCTTCTTCCGGATGCGGGGGAACGGTTACTTTAACCGCCAGCGCTAATGTTTTCGGGGCAAGCCATATCGGCAAACAATTTAAATTGGCTGACGGATATGTCCAAATCACGGGCGTTCAAAGCGCCACATCCGCAACAGCCACTGTTTTGAAAAAATTATTGGACGGAGACGATATTGCCGATTCAACAGCGTTAAATCCCACACGGTATTGGGGAGAACCCGCATTGTGTTACGACCATGGTTGGTCTGCCACCGTCACAACATACCAATCACGGTTGGTGTTCGGCGGTTCCAAAGATTTGCCCAACACTTTGTGGTTCAGTCAAACGGAAGATTTGAAAAATTTTGAAGAAGGATCCGCATTGGATTCCGAAGCCATCACTTTTTCTTTAATGTCAGATCAAGCCAACAAAATCTGTGCTTTGTTCGCCGGACGCCATTTGCAAGTTTTTACAACCGGCGCGGAATGGATGGTAACGGGTGATCCTTTAACCCCGACATCCATTCAATTAAAACGTCAAACTCAGGTCGGATCTGATGACACCAGATTTATTCCCCCTGTTGGAATAGACGGCGCAACTATTTTTGCGGCGGCCAACAAAAAAGAAATTCGTGAATTTCTGTTTTCCGATTTGGAAGGTATTTACCAAGCCACGGATTTATCTTTATTGGCACACCATTTGATTCATTCGCCCGTAGATATGGCCTATGATAAATACTTGCGTCAAGCATATGTTGTTATGAAAGACGGAACCTTATCTGTTTTGACCAGTTTCCGTTCCGAAGATATGCAAAGTTGGACACGTCAAACAACAACGGGAACTTTTCAAAATGTCGCCGTATGCGGTGGAAATGCTTACTTTATTATCAAAGAAAACAATACTTATTATTTAGAAAAATTCAACGAATCATTACACACCGATTTGGGATTTTTATTAACAGCCGTTCCAGCAACAGATACTTGGACAAACCTAAATGTTTTGGAAGGTAAAAAGGTTCAAATTGTTGCCGACGGACGTGTTCAAGACAGTCAAATTGTGGAAAACGGCACTTTAACATTGTTGGTTCCCGCAACGCAAGTGGAAGTGGGATTATCTTTTACGCACGAAGTCGCTCCCTTGCCACCCATTGTCGGTGCAAATAACGGGGCAGCCCCTGTTGCCAATGCCCGCTTTATTCGGGGAGTGTTTCGGGTGGTAGATACACAAAGCGTTGAAATAGATACGGGTTCGGGCATTCATCAGGAATTGGTCCCTAACTTGGCCGATTATCAAATGGACAGCACCCCAAAAAAATATACGTCTGATTTGGTAATCAGAGGTTTGGGATGGCAACGAAATTTACAAAATGCTTTGTGGCGCATAGTCGGTACTCTGCCCGTTAATTTCAAACTTGTTTCAGTTACCAGTGATATAAAAATAGGAGGATAAAATGGAAGCTATCGTCGTTGCAACAATCGCCGCCAGTTTAGGATCAGCATATTATACAAAGGTTAGTTATGACCGCCAAAGAAAAGCTGTCAAAAGTGCTAATCGCAGTGCCAAAGAAAATGCCAGATTACAAGATGAACAAGCAAAACTTGCTTTGGCCGAACAACAACGTAAAAACAGAAATTTGTTGCGCCAACAACAAGCAACTTATAAAGCGAATTTAGGCGCCTTGGGAACAAGCAATCGTTCCGGGTCGGGACAAACTTATCTGAACGCTTTACAACGTGAATATGATATAGAAGATAAATATCTGCAAAACCAAGCCAAAATTTCTTCAGATGCCCTTTTAAACAGTTTGGGAAATACAACCAACACCAATTTGTTGCGTTTGAATTCTTTGAACAGTGAAAGCAGACTCAATTCAATCAACAGTTTGGGAAATATTGCCACAGGCCTGTCAAGGACAATGATTAAATGAATCCGGATATAGGAAAAGAATTAACCCCCGCTTTACAAAAAGCGCTGGCAGATTATTTAACCTTTTCCGCAAATGATGCCCCGACGGATATCAAAGAATTCAGCGCATATCATACGGCCTGCAAAGCCGCTTTGCTGCATATTGCACTGTTAGTTAAATTAACACAAAAAGACGTTCCGACGGAAACTATTATCCCCGATTTAAGTGCTTTATTGGAACAAGCTAAAAAGGAGTTAGCCCCCAATGACTTTTCTGGAATTTCTTTGGATTTGGGATAAATTAAACGGATTAAAGCTTCCCCAACATCACAAAGTTATCGGACACTTTTTAGAAAAATTATTTACTTCCGAAAACGAACGAAAAGGATTGTTGATGGCTTTTCGCAATTCCGGGAAATCCACTTTGGTCGGATTATTTTGTGCATGGATTCTATTGAAAAATCCAAACCTGCGCGTATTGGTTGTTTCTGCAGATCACGAATTGGCCAAAAAAATGGTGATGCATACAAAACATATTATTGAACATCACCCTGCGTGTTTCGGGATGAAACCCGTCCGACCACAAGAATGGGCCAGTGATCGTTTTACCGTTCGCCGTTCAACAGTGGGACGTGATCCGTCCGTGTTGGCACGCGGGCTGAATGCCAATATAACAGGGTGCCGCGCAGACATCATTTTATGTGATGATGTGGAAGTCCCTAAAACGTGTAATAATTCGGCTAAACGTAAAGATTTACGCACGAAACTCAGTGAATTGGATTACATCCTGATTCCGGGGGGAATGATGCTGTATATCGGAACACCGCATGCAGAAGAAACTATTTACCGCCCCAAAACAGGATGGCAATTATTGAAATTACCTTTGCTGAACAAGGCGGGAGAATCTGTTTGGCCCGAACGATTTACACCAAAAAAAATTGCCGAAATTCGTCGCGCCACCAGCCCTAATAAATTTGCCAGTCAAATGTTATTAGAAAACGTAAAATATGAAGAAAGTCGTTTGGATATAAAACATCTGAAAATTTATGATTTACCGTTATCATACCAGGAAGCCAATGGCTCCGGTATTTTAAAAATCGGACAAACAAAAATGGTATCAGCCAGTTGTTGGTGGGATCCCGCGTTTGGGAAAGTGGGAGGAGATGCCAGTGTCATAGGTGTTGTTTTTACGGGGGAGGACGGAAATTATTATTTGCACGATTTACGTTATTTGCAGGTTCCGGAAGGTGCAGGATCTGCCCGTTGGCAATGTGAACAGGTGGCCCGTTTTATATGGGATAATTACCTGCCCGCCGTTCATTTGGAAACAAATGGTATCGGTCAATTCTTACCCGCCCTTTTACGACAAGAATTTGCCCGTCACCGTATGGGATGTTCGGTGGTGGAAGAAAATTCACGCCAAAATAAAGCCCAACGCATTTTAGGGGCATTGGAAGTCCCTTTACTCAACGGATCACTTTACGCACATGCTTTAGTCATGAAAACGCCCTTTCCTGATGAAATGCAAGATTTTAACACAACCGGACATACGCATGATGACGGATTAGATACCGTGGCAGGATGTATCCTTTGTGAACCGGTACGTTTGCCCGGAATAATCACTTTTAATCGAAATCGTCCTTTGTGGCGATATTAAAATAAAGGAGAAAAAAATGGATGAATTAGAAATTTTTGCCAAGACCTTGTACGGTGAAGCCAGAGGTGAATCTTTATCCGGTATAGAAGCTGTTGCCAATGTGATTTTAAATCGTCACAAGTTGGCTCTTTTCCAACAATGTACGTGGTGGGGAAAAACAATTGTTGAAATTTGTTTGAAACCTGGTCAGTTTTCGTGTTGGAATCCGACTGATCCCAATTTCAAAATCTTGCAACAAGATTTATCATCCGACAAAATTTATCAAATTTGTAAACGTGTGGCGTTACGCGCTTTACATGGAAATTTAACAGACAATACACACGGAGCCACGCATTATCACACCCATCAGATTAACCCTTATTGGGCCCGGGGAATTGTTCCGTCCGCCCATATCGGAAATCATTTATTTTATACATTGAACTGAAAGAAAAACATGCCTAATAATTTTTCCATAGAAATCGGTCGGTTAATGGCATTGGCCGATTCACAACAAAAACAATTGGCGGAAATAAAAAAACAAGTCGCAGATTTATGTATCCAAATTTCATCCGTACACACAGAATTATTAAATTTCATGGGCTCTGTTCAAAATAAAACCGCCTGTCAGGAAATTCATAATCAACTGCGCCAAGAATTTGTTTTACGGCGTGAAATTGCCCCTATTCGTTCATTAACCGGGGCAATTGCGCTGACAGTCGCCACCGCCATTTCAATTGCCCTTCTTAACCTTATTTTAAAATAGGAGAATATAATGACTTTTATTATTACTTACTTCAACGATATTTTGATTGCTCTAACCTCTATCGTAACGGGAGCCAGCGCCATCAGCGCCCTTACCCCCACTCCGAAAGACGATGCTTTTTGGAATAAAATCAAAAAGATATTGAATATCTGTGCCTTAAACGTGGGAAATGCGCGTCCTTTAACCGCCTAACCCCATTCCGCTGACCATTTGGTTCTGCATTTCAAAGGTACCCCAAACAACCCAACCAATAACAGCTGCGATCATTAAAATAGCAAACCCGTTTAAGATGGCTGTTTTTTTATCAATATCACGTATTGAAGATTCCAACCAACCGTTGGCCAAATTTTCCAATGCTTCCTGGAAGCTGTCCAATTCGGCATAAATACGTAAATCCCCCACCACTTCTTCATCCGGGAATCCTAAATGCGTGTGATACAAAGCTTCCCCCAAGTTATCACCGTTATTAATATATAACAACGCACGATTTAGTCGATACTTCAAATAAGGGGTTGATTCTTCCCCCATCAAGGAACGAACAGCCCGTGACACAGGCATCCCGGCACGCACCAAAGCGGACAGGGCCAACAACCAGCTAACGCCGATAAATATTCTGTAAATGGACCAAGGGGGAATTTTATCGGCCGAAGCACGCCCCGCCCCTTTCCAATAAGGGAAGGTAATTGTTACCGCAATTACTATAACAGGCAAAATGGAAAACAACAACACAGGATGCTGATCCACAAAAATAGACAAATCCACCAACGTTTTTGCAATACCGTGCCATTTCAAATGTGGAACAGCTTCTACCATCGGCGGCACCATGAATTTAGCCACCCCCCAAATCAACAAGAAGACCATAAACATCAAAAACAAAGGATAAGCCACGGCACCCCATACCAATTCACGCATCTTATTCATGCCCGATACCACGCGCACGGTATGCTGTAAAGCCGTTTCCAAATTAGAAACGTCACCCACTGACAACAGCAATAATTCTGTGCTGGGTGCCCATCCGCGTAAAGCTTCGGAAAATGTACTACCGTTTCGAATTTGTTCCATCCAATGACTGGTCGCCATTGCCATGGAATCTGTCGGATTTTTACCATCCTTACTGGCAATTTGATAAAGACGTTCCAAAGCATCCATCAACGAAAATCGGTTTTTCAAAAGAGCCGCTAACTTACGATACATTTCCAAACGATCTTCGGAATGCAACCGCACCATTGTACGCGCATAAAAAAGGTTTAAATCACTTAAAAATCCCTCTTGTTTCTTAGCCATTTTTACTCCTTATCACATTGCAGCTTCTCGGTTTAATAAACCGGTCCAACGTTCAACTTCTTCAATATCTAAAACCCCCTTAAACAAACGTTCCATGGCAGCTTCCCGCAAAGTACGGCCATGTAAATCCCGAATCCAATAATTAAGCGCTTTTTTGGATTCCCCTTTTAACATTAAATCCAAGAAGGTGGCATCCGGTAAAATAAATTCGGCCACAGCAACACGCCCCGTTACTCCGTGAAAATCGCATTCTGCACACCCGGGACCACGCAAATAAGCATATTCCAACGCAACATCCCCATAGGCTTCACGTAACCGTTGAACAGCAGGATTTTCCAATTGTGTTTTGGCTTGAATTCTGCAATACGGACACAAACGCCTGAACAAACGTTGTGCCAACATCCCGCGCATAATGGAAGGATCTTCCAATTTAAAGTTTTCCACCCCGATATCGCGTAACCGCAACAACACGGCAGAAGCCGTATTTGCATGCAACGTTGTCCAAACATTATGACCGGACAAAGCACCACGGAAAGCCAAATCGGCAGCAGACAATGTACGAATTTCCCCGATCATCAACGAATCCGGGTCTGAACGTAAAGCAGCGGAAAGGGCTTTGGTAAATTCACGATCTTTTGCTTCTTCAATCCCCGCATTTGTTACTGGCATTTGACGCGCACCGGGAATAGGATATTCGGGCGGATCCTCAACCGTAATCAAGTTAGTTTCATAATTTCTTTCTTGCAACATGGCAATCATGTTTCGTTGTAAAGTAGTTGATTTTCCTGACCCCGTCGGTCCTGAAACAATAACCAACCCCGTCGGAATCGAACGCAAGTGCCGGAACAAATCAATTTCGTATTGGCCAAATCCTAAACTGTGTAAAGACTCTTCATCTGTTCCTGCACTTTCATCTGCATACAAAACACGGATAACCACATAACGTGATCCGAAGGCAATCGGGTTAAATTGCAAACGCAACCCTAACACATTTTTGGGTAACACCAAACGTCCACCCGATCCCCGCAAGGGTGTCCGCCCCAGCTTTTGTGCTGCCTGATATTCGTTTTGCGCATAGTTAGCGTCAGAAATATCTGCCGAAGCAAATGCCGCACGAACAAAACTTTCGCCCCATTCTTTGTTGTATTCCATTTCCGTTTGCATCAAACCGTTATATCTGAACATAACCGTTGTGTGTTCTGCAACAACAATGTGAATATCTGAAACATGATTAATGGCAGCTCGAGAAATAACCGTCACGAAGTCACGTTGCATACGTGTTTGACGTTGGGCTTCATCATCGGTGGAAACAACCGTGGCATTGTATTTTTGAACGGCATAGTTATAAATGTCCGTTAAAACTTGAGCCGTTACATATTCGGCCTGACCAATTTGCAACCGGCGCTTTTTGGCCAAATATTCAAATCCCAACACACGTCCGTCATATTTATGATCTTCCGTAACAAACAAACGACCGTTGGAAAATAATGCCAACATACTTCTGGTTTCATCGTTAACAGGAAAAGATCCGGTAGCAGCGGTAACGCATTCGTTCCCGTTGGAAAATAAATCTTTTAAAAACTGTTGAGATCCGTAATCTTTATTATCATAATCTGGGGCAGCATAAGGAGACACCCCCCCGGGTCTGACCTCTTCCTCATTCCCCGTATAATTAGGGTTTTCTTCTACTGTCAATTTTGTTTCTGCAGTCACATTTTCCGGTTGAACGGCTGGTTCTGCGGGAGGAGGTGGTGGATCTTTGAATTCCTTCAATGTCCCCAAAGCATCTTCCAGTTTTCCTTGGGGAGCCAAAATTTGGCTGGCATCTACTGGTGCGGGTGCTGGCTGTTCCCCCGACAAACTGCTCTCTGCTTCTGGCAGGGATTCTTCCTTTGTCTCAGAAATCGCCCCAAGTGTTTTTTCTTGTTCATCCATCGTTGCACCCATTACCCAACTATGTTGTCGGGAATTTAATTACGTATTCAGCACCTTCATGATCCAAAATAACCGTATCCGGCGTAATGGCGGTTACAACTTCACCGTTCAAGCTATCTCCAACCTTCACAATACTCACTTCACTGGTTGTGACATTTTTCACACGAGCAACCAAACTGCCACGTGTTCCCTTCACATCCACCAAGGAATAAACATTCACGGATGGAGCAACAGGTTCTTCTGATCCTTCTGCAGCGCCGGCACTGGAAGTTTCTTCTGCAGCTTTCGCGGCGGCAGCTGCTTCCAATTGAGCCTTCAAAGCGGCCGTTTCATCCATCTGATTTTTTATTTCTTCTGCTTCGGCGCGTTCTTTTTCCATTTCCTGGCGCAATTTTTCCTGTTCTTGCCACCATTGAATACGACTTCTGACCACTTCTTCACGTTTGGCGATCTCATCCAAACGTGCCTGACGATAATTGGCCCGCAAGTTTTCTAAATCATTTTTCATTGTTTCTTTTTGAATTTGTAATTTCAAAAAGGCATTATCCCTTTCCAATTCAGCCATTTCTTGGAAAACTTCAGGTGTTAACCGACCCAATAACTGTTCGCTGGGCATATCGTTAGCGGATACAGATTCGGCCATTGCTTGAGGGCCGTTGATATCTGTTTCATATACCCCGGGCAAAGGAGCCAATTCCAAAGTGTCTAAAGAAGATCTGGGCGGAAAATTGACCGCTTTCCTTTTATTTGTCTTTGTGTTGGAAAAATCAGACAGCACATCAGCCGCCGCTGTATCATCCGATACCCTTTGATTTCTGGGCCTTGCTTCTTGCGCCACAGCCATATTTGCAAACAAAGAAACCATCAACACGAGACTTAATGAAATATTTTTATTTTGCATAAATTCTCCCTTCGTATGTCCATTTATTATCATTTCCCATTGGGGTATATTGAACTCTTAACATCTCCAAACCTGAAAATTTATTAAAGAACGATATCCATTCTAACGGTGTAAACGGAGATGTTACAACAAATGAATAATAGGTATATGATTTTTGATTAACCGGCTTTGTTCCATCCGGCAAATTGGGCGGATCTAACAATGTTTGACGCGAATACTGCAAACCGGTCATATTCATTGCCTGTTTAATTTCTTTTAAATCTTCTTCCAATTCTAACGGAGTCAATTTGGGAACGGAAGAAACAATAGGTAACTTTTTAAACGGCATTGTTCCTTGTGCCGAATCACCGTTTGAAGACGCATCCACTTTCATATTTTCCAATTGGTATTCTTCCAACCCGAAATTCATCCAAGTCAAGCGCCCTTCCTGAATATTCGTCAAACGCCAAGAAGTCGTAATTCCTGTCGGTTTACATTCAATGTTTCCCATCGTCCATCCGGGAACAATAACGGATTGAACCTGGTAAGAACTGACCCAACATTGATTCAAGAAACTGGGTAATTCCACAACTTTTTCCCAAGGCTTTGATTTTTCCGGTTCTGGACGAACGGGGGGCAAAACGGTCGGTTCTTGAACTTTGTGTTCAATCACTTTATTTGGCATTAAATTTTGCCACAACATAATCAAAGAATAGATTAACCATCCGACAACCAAGATGATGATAATGGCAATAAACAACAAGAACTTTGTTTTACGGACAGCGTTGACCGGTTGTAAACGAATTTTACGGGCTTTTTGCAAAATCGAACTTAAATCACGATATTCCGCCCCTTCCATTTGCCAATCTTCTGGCACAATACGTAATCCCCAATCAGGAACAGCCATTAATGAAGCATATGCACGTTTGGCTTCTTCTTCATTGGAAAAAACAACGTCTTCTTCTGCCAAAATCAAATCATTTCGGATGGCAACCAACCACCATCCTTCATCCACCTTAAAGACCGCACAAACTGACGGTTGATCCGTAAAAACAGATGCCACGGCGGCTGCCAAAGAAGGCATACCGTCCCGATGTTCCAATTCCGTCCGACCGATACCGTATTGAGGGGTAATCGCGGGACGCAAACAGTACAGGTCAGCCCCCATTTCACTTTCGGCAGTTTCCCGGACTTCCAACATAGGATCGTCTAGATTTTGCAGGGGTTGCCAAATCAATCCTACCGCATAGCGTTGACCATCAACCTGGACAACCCCGGTTGAAGACCTCAACCGGACTTGTTCGGGCATTTCTGACGGCATTTGAATTGATTCGTCCATTGTTTCTCCTTAATAGTCTCTCATCAAGGCTTCAGCTGATAAGGGGGATTGCAACACTTCAGGTGTCATCAGGATGACCAAGATGTTGCGTTCGGAAGTGTTATAGGCTTGACCACCCAACAATCCCATTTTTGCTTTTCCGATACCAGCCGATCTGGTTCCTTCATTCAAATCTTCAAAACCGGTTAAGACCAAAGTTTGTCCTGAACGCATGGCAATTTCTTGCACAAACCCACGCATCTTCATGGTTGGCATTTGCAAAGTCGTTGATGAAGTTTCAGGGTCATCCCCATCTTCATTTTCTTCACTGCTTTCCGAATTTGTTTTTGAATCTCCTGAATTGACCGTGAAGTCTCTCAATTCCACCAAGTCCGTAATGGACAAGTTAAACAACACAATCAAACGACCGTGGTCTAAAATACGCGGTAAGATTTCCATTGTGAAACCATAGTTTAATGTATCCACCTGGTAATCTGTATCGGTACTTTTATCATCATTGCTACCTGATGTTGTCACCTTAATTTCTTTCAGGTAGTTTTTGGAAGTTGAAATTTGAACCGGTGCCACTTTGTTGTTCAAAGTCGTCACAGTGGAACTGGTTACCAATTGCGTTTTTCCTTGTGTTGAAAAGGCCTGGACCAAAGCACTGGAATCTTTCCACTTGCTGTTTTCCTTCACCAAAGTCATCAACAAAGATCCGCCGGTTGTAGATGTGGCGCCTTTAATCGCTGTAAACGGCGATGCGAATGTGGAAACAATGTTTTTACTGTTAAAGATAGCATTCAAATTTAATCCATAGTTATCTTCATTGGAAACGGTAACCTGCAAAATACGCACGGTCACAGCTACCTGACGTGACAATTTTTCGTTCCAGTTGGCAATATAAGCCGCCACTTTTCTGACAATATACGGACTGGCCGTCACGGTAACGGTACCAGCCACACGGCTGAATGACAATCTGCCGTTATCACCGACAACCTGCTTTACACCTTCTTCAATACTGTCCCAAATTTTCAAATCTGTATTGACAGACAAACTGGATGAAGCATTACCACCGCCGCCTTCACTTAAAGTAGCCCCACTTAAGTTAGCTGTCATATTTGTTTCGGTCGGCAATGCATACACGGTAAAGACGCGTGTTTCTTGTGTAAAGAAGGTAATAACATCATCCTTATACCGCCAATACAAACTATACCGATTGGCTAAATAATTTAATAATCCGCTCAATTTTCCGGAATATTTTACAGGAACTTTATCAGTCGGAATGGAATTTTCGGCTTTCAAATCATCCATACGAATGGTCAAACCCGTCATATCGGCAATTTCTTGGATAATGTCAGGCAAGGAAGCATCTTCGGAAATGGAAATGGTGATACCATCATCTTTTTCAACCCAAGAAGGTAAGGCTTCCCCTTCCATGATCTTAGTACTGCTGGCACCCAACCAAATATCGTTTTGGACACGAACCGTATCCACGGGTTCCGGCAAATCAGGAATTTCAGCTATTTCCTTATATTCTTCCGCACGCGCCAAAGTCGTTTCAATACGTTTGTCTGCTTCGGCAACATATTTATTACACGAAGCCAAAACAAAACAACCAGCCAACTGAGCTAAACTGAATTTTTTAATGAGCATTCTCATCCTCCTGTACACTGACAACTAACACACGATTTCCCTTATAGAAAGTACCGATAGGCGCAGGAACAGCCCGTGCAAACGTCCGAATAATGGCACTGGCAACTTCTGTAAAGGTTCCCCGGAATACAACGCCGGCTTCCAATTTATAGTCTTTATCCAATTTCCAAATCACGGTCCACCCGGAAACTTCACCCCATTGCATCAACAACGAACGCAACGTTTCACCACGAGCGGCTTCCCAATCATGGGTTTCATCACCGTAATCAATTTTTTCCACCAAAGATTTTTCAACCCAAACGCCACCTTTCTTTTCAGTATCCAAACGTTCAATCCGGTGTGTTGTTTCCTGATACCCGCCTTCTGATGTCGGTTCGGTCGTTACTTCAATTGTTGTTGTTTTTATGGATCCGTCTGGCATTACATCCACGCGAGAATTAGTCTTTTTATCCGGCACAACAACAGTCCCAGGAACAGGATTGGAAGCATCCGAAGCCACTGTTGCCCCCTTGGGCAAAACAACGCTATAATTTCCTGAATTTCCAATCGTTGCCGTTGCTGCAGATCCGTTAGGTAAAACAACACGATAATTTCCCGAATTCCCAGCCGGAAGCACTTCCATCGGTTTTGATTCAGCCAAAGGCTTGTCCGTCGTTTTAACTTCGCGATTTTGTACATTATCCACAAAAACATCTTCCGATGCATACAAAACATCACAATTCGCGTTTCCTTCCGAACAATCAATAAATTGTTGAGCGGCCGCCGGTAAAACAACAGCCATTGAACATACCGTTCCTAAAAAGAATTGCTTTAAAATTGTTTTTTTCATTTTTTAACTCCCTTTAATCTCACTATAAATACACGATATTAAAAAAAGAAACAAGCTTTTTTTACCAATCAATCAATTTTTGTTCATCCGAATTCATCTTTGTTACCGTTTTTGACACCGTTTGTTCCGAATTATATACATACCCCATTAATATACTGTCCGGATTTCTTTCTGTTTTTAAAACACGAATTTGATGGACCGAAACACCTTCTTCTTTCAAAACTTGCAAAATCATGCTTAAGCGTTTTTCCTGTAACTTCCATTGTTGTTCACTGACACGAATTTCGGCCAACAACCGCGGATCACGCACCACACGAATAGCAAATGCACGCACCCATTTCAACGCTTGAGCCGACAAAGAAGATTCTCCGGAATAAAAAGTAATTCTCACTTCCCGTGGCATATTAAAGGTTCCCATTACACCGCCTTCCACAAAGGCCAAAGATTGATCGGCATAACTGGTTTTTCTGAAAGGCACTTTTTTCGGGGGAATTTGCGTCTCATCCAATGAAACGGTTAACATTTCTGGCAAAGGACTTAACAGGGGCTGATCAGTCCTTTGCACACCCGTTGCAGGCGAAAACGTCCGTTGAACAGGGGCTCGAACCGGCTTTTCGGTAATCGATGACGTACCAAAAATTTCATTTAAAATATCCACTTCTGACGGGATTGGAGCTGGTTGATTCTGATTGCTTTGTTCACTGGATGGAACCACATAAGAAGGGGTTAAAAAATCTTCACCGGCCGTTACCGTGGAAACCGCCACATCAGCCGTCGGACCTTGTTCATCTGCCAACAGGTCCGCCCCAATACCGCAAACCGGTGTTGCACAAACCCATAACATCAAACCTATGATCGCTTTTTGTTGCATTTTTGGCCCCTTTTACATCAAACCCCAATCAGTTTCCTTTATCATAAGATGAAAAAGTTAATTTTTTATTAACAGTTTTCTTTTTTTTGCTATTTTTATCACTTTTTTAAAAAAAATGCTGGACAAAGCCAAAAATTTGTTTATGATGAAAATACGACTTAAAAAAATTTTTAAGTTTGTTTAACTTTATATAAAGGAGAAAAAAATGAAATTATTAAAATATGTAACTTTGGCCTTGGTGGCCGGACTTTTGCTCTATGGCACAGGCGCTGCCGCTGCCTCCTCTGGCACTGACGATATTTTTGAAACAGCACTTACAACAATCCTCGCTGTGTTCAAAAACGTACGTTATATTGTCTATGTTATCGGCGGATTCGGTTTAATTGGCTTGGCCGTTGCAGCCATTTTGGGCAAAATGCAATTCAAATGGTTGGTGTATGTGGCTTTGGGTTTAGCCATCGTTGCTGCTGCGGATATGATTGTCAGCTACGCAACAAACGATGCTGTCGATGGCGCCGACGCAGTAAGTAATTGGGATGTAAGCGACATGGCAAGAGATAGTTAATTTCTATCCGATAAAAAATTCTCCGCAACTCTAAAGTTGCGGGGATTTTTTTATTTACCGCATCCCCCAAAAAACTCTGCCTTAAAAATAATATTTTTTTATTGACTTTTCCTTTCAGGAAAGGTAGGATGAAGAAAATAGCATCAGTGGGGGGAAATATGAACCATTTACTTAAAGTTTTTCTATGTAGTGTTTTTATATTGTTTTTTTCTTGGAATGTTTTAGCACAAGAGCAGGAAAATGCAAAACCATCAGAAGAAACAGCGGAAGTAGAAGCCGAGACAGAAGAAGAGGAAGGCGAAGAAGACAACGACGAAGGAGAAAGCGGCGCAGAAGGGGAAGAACAAGAGGAAAAAGCCGTAGAAGTAGAAGAGATTGAACAATTCAGAGATGAAAATGGAAACATCGTAGAAAAAAAAGTAATACATCACATGATAATTAGAGAAACAAAACCGGGAGAAGAGGAAGAAACTGATGGTCCAGTATACAAATACCAACCACGTAAATACCGTGACTATATGAGGTGGAAACGTTCAAATCCAACCATAAAGGAATCAGATCCAAACCCGGGGTTAATGGGATATGTATCTCCGGGGCAAGGTTCAACCACGCCAACCATAAGAACCCCAAAGAAAACTTGGAACGATCCTCTTCCCAGACACATATCAAAGGATACTATAACGGGTGGCGGATCCTGGTATACAGTTGGTCTTGTGGACCCCCCTCAAAACGACTTTTTTGATTCCCCTAACAGTAAATATTCCATAAAAAAATCATCAGACGGAAGAGTGAAACTGACTGCCGAAGATGGAACTGAATATTATGCAAACAGTAATGAAGTCATAAGACGTAAAGATGGTACCTTCACGATAAAACCAAAAACAAAGCCTTCGT
>JAFYBU010000010.1 GCA_017540065.1 Alphaproteobacteria bacterium | reverse complement strand
CACGTAATCTCACGGGAAGATTTGTTGCGCCTTGTTTGGGGGGGCAGTATTTTTGTGGAATTACGCACAGTGGATGTTCATATCAAACGTTTGCGTCAAGCCCTCAATTTTAACAAAAAACCGGATATTATTCGCACCGTTCGTTCAGCCGGTTATGCCATCAAAATTGACTAAAATAAAAAATATGGCAAACTAAAAAAGAGTATCCGTACTCTGTTTATCAATGCAGACTAAATCATCAATCGGGGTATTTTACACGCCACACTTATGGGGAATAATTTTTTTGACTTTTATGAATAAAAGTGCTATAATATCATTGTTTCAGGCAGGGGTTGCCTGAATTTAATTTAACTAAAAGGAAAGAAAAATGATAAATATTATGTTGCCGGATGGGTCAAAGATGCCCTTCGAAAGTCCTGTCAGCGCTTTGAAAGTTGCTGAACAGATTAGTCCGAATTTAGCCAAAGCAGCCGTTGCTGCCAAAATAAACGATACTTTAACGGATCTGACAACAAATATTACAACAGATAGCACTCTTTCCATCTTAACAACTAAAAACCCCGAAAGTTTGGAAGTGTTGCGTCATACAACAGCGCACATTTTAGCACAGGCGGTGGAAGCCCTTTACCCGAAAGCAAAGGCAACCATCGGTCCTGCGATTGAAAACGGTTTTTATTATGACTTTTTCGGGATTATCTTAAAAGAAGATGATTTACCTAAAATTGAAGCCAAAATGGCCGAAATTATTGCAGCCAATTTGCCAATTACACGTTCGGTTGTATCCCGCAAAGAAGCCAAAGAAATTTTTACAAAACGCGGTGAAACCTTCAAAGTGGAACTGATTGATGATCTGCCTGAAGATGTTAAGGAAGTTTCCCTTTATACACAAGGGGATTATGTGGAATTATGTCGCGGACCGCACTTGCCTTCCACCGGTCGTGCGGGAAAATCCTTCAAACTGACCAAAGTGGCTGCCGCTTATTGGCGCGGAGATTCTTCCAGAGAATCTTTACAACGTGTATACGGAACTGCTTTTTGGACAGATAAAGAATTAAAGGCTTATTTTACTTTGTTGGAAGAAGCAGAAAAACGTGATCACCGCAAAATCGGTAAAGCATTGGATTTGTTCTATTTTGATCCGACGGCCCCTGGATGTCCTTATTGGTTACCCAAGGGGTTAAAGATGTATAATCTGTTGTTGGATTATTGGCGCAAGGTTCATGAAAAGGCCGGTTATCAGGAATTTGCAGGACCTTTGATGAACTCCAAGGTGTTATGGGAAACCTCGGGTCACTGGACGCATTACAAAGATGATATGTATCAATTAACAGCCACGGAAATGGCGGAAAACGAAGTGTATGCCTTAAAACCGATGAGTTGTCCGTCAACCATGTTGTTGTTCAATTTGAAGACGCGTTCTTATCAAGATTTGCCTATTCGTTTTTCTGATGTGGATATGATTCACAGAAATGAAGCAAGCGGCGCTTTGAACGGGATGTTCCGTGTACGTGAATTTCACCAAGATGATGCGCATATCTTTATCACGGAAGATCAAATCGAAGAAGAATATGAACGTTTGTTTGCTTTGGCGGATCAATTTTATAAATTGTTCGGCATGAAGTACGAAATGAAATTATCCACCCGTCCGGATGATTTTATCGGCGATGTTGAAACGTGGGATCGGGCTGAAGCTGCTTTGCGTCGTATTTTGGACAAACATTGTGGCGAAGGTAAATATGCCATTAAAGAAAAAGACGGTGCTTTCTATGGCCCCAAGGTTGATATCGCCATGAAAGATGCGTTGGGACGTGAATGGCAAACGGGAACTTTCCAATTGGATTTCCAATTGGCTGGACGTTTCGGATGTAAGTATATTGATAAAGACGGTAATGCCAAAACTCCGGTTGTGGTTCACAGAACGATTTATGGTTCTTTGGCACGCTTCATGGGGGTATTGACAGAACATTTTG
>JAFYBU010000103.1 GCA_017540065.1 Alphaproteobacteria bacterium | reverse complement strand
GGTGTCGGGTTCCCCTTATCATCAATTTCACCCGCATCATAACGCCGGCGCTTATCTTTATTGGAAAGTAATTCATAGGCGGCCGTGACCGCTTTGAATTTTTCTTGGGCTTTTTTATCCGGATTGACATCCGGGTGTAAAGTACGTGCTAAATTCCGATAGGCCTTTTTAATTTCGGCATCGGATGCTGTTTTAGATACCCCTAACATATCATATAAATTTGCCATTTTTAAATCTCCTTAAACATATTATTGTATAATATAGGGCGGTTATACAAAAAAATCTATGGCTTTTTTTCAAAAAAAGACTTAAAATGAAGAAATGACCAATAAAAACAAATTGATGATGGGGGCTAGTGTTGCCTCGGTTGCGGTGGCAACAACGTTGATTTTTATGAAAAGCTTTGCGTTTTTCATAACAGGATCCGTTGCTATTTTGGCCAGTTTATTTGATTCTGTGCAAGATTTAATGACATCCGCCATCAACTTTTTTACCGTTCGTCATTCTTTACAACCCGCCGACACAAAACATCGCTTCGGACACGGAAAAGCTCAGGGAATCGGCAGTTTTGTCCAAGGGTTAATTTTGTTGGTATCAGCAGGGTGGTTGGCCTTTGAATCTGTACTTCATTGGGGGCGTCAGGAAATTCCGACACATTCCATGTGGGGTATAAGTGTTATTTTATTCACTTTGGTTTTAACCGGCCTTTTGATTCGTTTCCAAATGTTTGTTATTCGTCAAACGGAATCCTTGTCTATTCGTGCAGATAATGCTCATTATAACGGCGATTTGATGATGAATTTAGGTGTACTGATTTCTTTGGTGTTCAGTTATATTTTTTCAGCCGGGTGGATTGATTGTGTATTTGGGGTGGGGGTTAGTTTGTATTTGTTAAAAAGCGCTTTGTATATTTTACGCGCTTCAATTGCCATGTTAATGGATGAAGAATTACCCAAGAACGTTCAACACAAAATAAAAACGCAGTTGAATGCGTTAAAGGAAATCAAACAAATTCAAGATTTACGGACGCGCCAATCCGGGTGCCAAATTTTTATTCAAATGACTTTACTTTTGGATGGAAATATGCCTTTGGCAAAGGCACATTTAATTGCAGATAAAGCAGAAAGTCTGATTCATGAAATTTATCCCGACAGTGAAATTATGATTCATTTGGAACCGGAAAAATAAAAAAATCATCTGACATAAAAAAGACTGGATTTTTGTAAAAAAATAGGTAAAATTGTGCTTTTGTGAAGGAGGACGCATGCTCAAAAAATATGTGCTTTATTTAATAAGATGGCAACTGTCGACCCCAATTTTGGCAGCCTGTTATGCGGGGTTATCCGTATATGGAACACTTTTTGCCACAATCATTGGCAACTTGGTCGGCGGTCTTTTGTTTTTTTGGGTTGATAAATGGATATTCAGGACAAAAAGAAAGCCAGTCCTGCAAAATGTCCCCGAAACATAAAAAATTATTCTGTCATTCCCAATAATTTTTTGTATTCATCACGCAAAAATTCCGTTTCGGCGCGATCGGCAGGATCCATTTTACGTAATTTCAACACTTGACGCATAACCTTGACATCAAATCCGGCCCCTTTGGCTTCTGAAAAAACTTCCCGAATATCAGCCGATAATTCTTTTTTTTCTTCTTCCAAACGTTCAATACGGTCAATGAAGGTATTTAACTGACTTGCGTCCTTAGACACATTTTGATTTTCTTCCATTTTTTTCTCCTCTTAATTTCTCTGGTTTTCAAGTTGTAAACGACGGCAAAAGGGAACAGAGACTGTTTTTCTGTTTACTTGACAGGGGAAAAACAGACGTGCTGTTTCCGGATCGGGAGATCCGCCAATAAGGTGATAGCTGGCTTTTTTACCCGCCCAATCATACTTTGTTTCGATATATTCCCCTTTTTCCGTAAAACCTTTTCTTAAACAAAGAGTCCCGTCTTGACGATAAGTGTAAATAGTTGTTCCGTCCAGGGACAATTTGTCTGTATATGTTTGTCGAACAGGGATCCCTTGTCTGTCGGGAACCGTAACGGTATATTTTCTTTCAATCATAAAATTCCCCATTATTTTTTAGCTTTGGCAACGGCAGCGTTTAAGTCAGCTTCGGTGCACAATCCCAAAGTGACAGGGTTTTGTGCCTGAATTTTACTGAGATTTTTGTGTGTTTTTTCCCGAATGGCTTTTACCGTCGGTTTTGTTGTCCGAATCAAACGGATAATTTGACCGTCCGTCAAATTTGGATGATTTTTTACCAACCACAAAATAGCAGCCGGACGAATCATACGTTTTGATTGAGACAAGAATTTGGATCCTTTGTTTAACAATTTTTCAATTTCCGGATTGCTGGCCAATGTTAAGCAGGCATTTTCATCTGCTTCACAACGTTTAATTTCTTCGGCAGTCAACTGATTGGTTGTGATGGGGTTCATTCCCACGATATGGCTGGCCACATCACCGTCGGCAATCGCTTGGACTTCCAATGTGTGCATTCCGCAAAATTCCCCGATTTGTTTAAACGTCAATCCTGTATTTTCAACTAACCACACAGCAGTGGCTTTTGGCATTAAAGGGAGTGTCATGATAGTTCCTTTCTGTTGTTTTTTGAATGAAGTAAGCATACACTTTTTTGCCCAAAAAGGCAAGAAGTATTTCCCGTTTTGTCGATTTTATTTTCAAAATAAGACCTCTTTTTTAAGAAATTATTAAAAAAAGATTAAAAAGGTGTTGACAGAAAAGATTTTTTTGAGTATAATATGCAGAACTTTTTCTATAATGGAAAAGTAGGCGCGTCTAAAATTTAGAAAGGTTAAAAATGACAACACCAGCACAGTTTGTACGCCAGGTCAAGCAAGAAGTTTCAAAAATTACTTGGCCATCGCGGGGGGATGCTTTACGTGGTACTTTTGTTGTAATCGGGGCAAGCATTGTGTTGGCTGTTTTATTGGTTGTCATTGATTTTGTGTTTGCTGCGGCTGTCGGTGCCGTCGTCGGAGGTTAATGTTATGGCAATGCGTTGGTATGTAATTCATGCTTATTCGGGCTTTGAACAAAAAGTTGCTGACTTTATTAAGGAACAAGCCCAAAAGAAAGGGTTGTCTTCTTTGGTGGAGGAAGTGATTGTTCCTACAGAAAAAGTAACAACTGTTCAAAATGGAACCAAAAAAGAATCTTCCAGAAAGTTTTTCCCGGGATATGTGTTGGCTAAAATGGAAATGACAGATGCTACATGGTATTTGGTAACCAAAACACCGAAAGTAACGGGCTTTTTGGGCGGAAAAAAACCTCAGGCTATTACGGAAGACGAAGCAAAACGCATTTTGAATCAAGTGGAAGAAGGGGTTTCAAAACCACGTTCTGCTGTTTCTTATCAAGTGGGTGAACAAGTTCAAATTATGGATGGACCTTTTGTGAGTTTTGTCGGTGAAATTCAAGAAGTGGATGCTGAAAAAGAACGTTTGAAATTACAAGTGTCCATTTTTGGGCGCCCGACTCCTGTTGAATTAACATATACACAAGTGAAAAAGGTATAAAAAATGAATCTCGGTTTGTGGTTTGAAGAAGACGAAAACGTTTTAACGAAAGATGAAAAAGAAAAAGCTGCTAAAGAGGTAGCAAATAAGAAAGAAAAAACGGAACACAAGTGTGCTTGCGGGCGCGCCGTGTGTTGCGGAAAACATAAAAACGGTCGGTGTTCTTGTCAAAATAATCAAAGACAAAGAAGCTGATCTTTTTGAAAAGGGACGGATAAAATTGGTTCGTATCCGTTTCCTAAAGTAGCAGATGAGCCATCATCGGACTACAAAACTTCAAAGTCGTAAGACTGAATGAACCAAAAGACATAATTGCTAAATGAGGTTATAAAATGGCAAAAGAAATATTAGGTTTTATCAAGCTTCAAATCGAAGCCGGTAAAGCCAACCCGTCCCCTCCTGTGGGACCTGCCTTGGGTCAAAGAGGCTTAAACATCATGGACTTTTGTAAGGCGTTTAACGCAAAAACACAAAAAGAAGAACCCGGTTCTCCTATTCCTGTGATTATCACAGCTTATAAGGATCGTACTTTTTCTTTTGTGACAAAATTACCGCCGGTCAGCTATTACATTAAAAAGGCTGCTAATTTGAAAAGCGCCAGTAAAGCACCCGGTCGCGATAAAGCCGGTAAAATTACAAAAGCTCAAGTAAAAGAAATCGCTATTAAAAAAATGCCGGACTTGAACTGCCACACGGTGGAAGCCGGTATGGAAATGGTGGCCGGACAAGCTCGGTCAATGGGTATTGAAGTCGTGGAGTAAGAAGATGACAGGAAAAAGATTAAAGAAAGCCTATGAAGGCATTGAAAAGAAAGCTTACTCTTTAGACGAAGCTATTAAAATGATCAAAGCCGGTGCAACAGCCAAATTTGATGAAACTGTGGATATCGCCGTAAAATTGGGTGTTGATCCGAAACAATCTGACCAAATGGTGCGTGGCGCTGTGTCTTTGCCTGCCGGAACCGGTAAAACCTTGCGTGTTGCCGTGTTTGCAAAAGGACCAAAGGCAACAGAAGCTAAAAATGCCGGGGCAGATATTGTTGGGGATGATGACCTGATGAACGATATTTTGGCCGGTAAGATTGATTTTCAACGTTTGATCGCTACCCCCGATATGATGGGTTTGGTTGGTCGCGTTGGTAAGATTTTGGGACCCAAAGGGTTGATGCCGAATCCCAAATTAGGAACTGTGACGATGGACGTGACAAACGCAGTGAAAGCTGCCAAAGCCGGCCAAGTGCAATTCCGCGTGGATGCAGCTGCTATCGTGCATGCCGGGATCGGTAAAGCCAGTTTTTCAGAAGATAAAATTGCTGAAAACGTGCGTGCTTTTATTAAAGCATTGCAAGGTTTGAAACCCGCTACCGCTTCAGGTGTTTACTTGCAACAGGTAGCTTTGAGTACCACTCAAGGTGTTGGCGTTAAAGTTGCGCTGACAACTATTGGGTAAAAGTTTTTGGCCTTGCCCGCAAAGGGCAGGGCCGAAAAAATGCCTGTCCAAGACTGTGGGCGTTTATCACGGGATAAACTTAATGGAAGAGCACTTCCGCCGACATAGACAGAACGGTGATTGGAATATTCCAAAAAACCGGTTTCTGGACAGGGTAGTTAAGGAAGGGAAAAATCCCGACCTTGTGTAGAAACCAAGAGGGGCGAACAAATGTTCAAACTTCTTAAAAAACGGAGTAAGAAAAGTGAAACGTGAAGAGAAACAACAGCTGATTTCAGCTTTATCGGACGTTTTCAAAAAAGCAAAGTTGGTTGTGGTTGTCCATAATAACGGACTTTCCATGGAAGAAACAACGGATTTAAGAAAAGGCGTTCGTGAAGATGGTGCCAGCTATAAAGTTGCGAAAAACCGTTTAGCAAAACTTGCTTTGGCAGGAACCCCTTGTGAATCCTTGGCGGATTTATTAAAGGGACCGACAGGAATTGCTTATTCAGAAGATGAAATTGCAGCTTCTAAAGCAGTTGTGAAAATGGCAAAAGCTTCCGATAAATTTAAAGTAATCGGTGGTGTCATGAATGGTCAAGCGATTGATGTCGCACGTATCCAACAATTGGCTTCATTGCCCGATTTGGATGGGTTGCGCGGAAAATTGGTTGGCTTGTTGCAAGCTCCTGCTGGGCAATTGGCTAGACTCGCAAAAGCTTACTCAGAAAAAGCTGAGTAATTATTTAACTTAAATTAAAGAAAAGGAATATTAAAATGACTGATTTAAACAAATTGATTGATGAATTGTCCAACTTGACAATTTTGGAAGCTGCCGATTTGGCAAAAGCTTTGGAAGAAAAATGGGGCGTAAGTGCTGCTGCTCCTGTGGCCGTTGCTGCCGCTGGTGCTGCTGCCGGTGCCGCTGAAGAAAAAACCGAATTTGATGTGGTTTTGACAGATGCCGGTTCCAACAAGATTGCCGTGATTAAAGAAGTCCGTGCAATTACAAACTTGGGCTTGAAAGAAGCCAAAGACTTTGTTGATGGTGCTCCGAAAGAAATCAAGAAGGGTGTCGCTAAAGACGAAGCTGAAAAAATTAAGAAACAACTGGAAGCCGCTGGTGCTAAAGTTGAATTAAAATAAGGTGAGGTTTTCACCAAGGGGAGGGTTGCTCTGAATTTTTGGGGCAACCCCTGACCCTTAAATAAACCGAGGGAAGCTGATACCCGTAATATCAGCAACGAGTTGTAATTTTTTATGGGGTGTGTACTAATGATAAAATCTGAAATTAATCACCGTCGTGTTCGGAAAAGTTTTGGTCGTATTGAAACAGTGGCTGAAATGCCAAACTTGATTGATGTTCAAATTAATTCTTACAAACAATTTTTACAAATGGGTGTTCCACCCGAAAAACGGGAAGATAGCGGCTTACAGGCCGTTTTTAAGTCTGTTTTCCCTGTTCATGATTTTGCCGGTCGGGGTGATTTGGAATTTGTTCGTTACCAATTGGATGCCCCAAAATTTGATGTACAGGAATGTTTGAAAAGAGATTTAACGTATGCATCTCCTGTTAAAGCGACATTGCGCTTGGTTGTGTGGGATATTGATGAAACAACTGGTGCCAGAACGATTCGCGATATTAAAGAACAAGATGTGTATATGGGCGATCTTCCCTTGATGACAGAAAAGGGAACTTTTATCGTCAACGGAACAGAACGTGTCGTTGTCAGCCAAATGCACCGTTCTCCCGGCGTTTTCTTTGGACACGATAACGGAGAAACACACTCCTCGGGTAAATTGTTATATTCTGCCCGTATTATTCCGTACCGTGGTTCATGGATTGATTTTGAATTTGACGCCAAAGATTTGATCAACGTGCGTATTGACCGTCGTCGTAAATTGCCTGCAACAACATTGTTATATGCTTTGGACAGTGCTGAAACAGCTAAAAAACGTGCCGAAGCCGCTAAAGAAGGAAAAACATTGGCCGCATCCGAAGTCAGTGGAATGAGCAAAGAAGAAATCTTGAATTCTTTCTATGAAACCAGTGTTTATAAGGCAAGCAAAAAAGGTTGGACAACAGCCTATATCCCCGAACGGTTAAAGGGTGCTAAATTGATGTATGATTTGGTGGATGCCAAAACAGGGAAGGTAATTGCCGCCAAAGGGGAAAAATTGGTTGCTGCCAAAGCCATGAAGTTGAAAAAAGATGGCTTGGAAGAAGTCTTGCTGCAAGAAGCCGATTTATATGGTCGTTTTGTTGCCACGGATATGATTGATGAAAAAACCGGTGAAGTTTTATTGGAAGCCGGGGATGAGCTTTCCGAAGACGATTTCAAAAAATTCAAAGAATTAAAAATCAAAGAATTGCCGTTGTTGTTCATAGATTACGTGACTGTCGGTCCGTATATTCGTAACACTTTGGTGTCTGATAAATGCACCACACGCGAAGAAGCATTGATTGAAATTTACAAAATCATGCACCCGGGTGAATTGCCTGTGGTTGAAACAGCTGATGCAACTTTCCGTACATTGTTCTTTGATAAAGAACGGTATGATTTGTCTGCCGTAGGTCGTGTGAAAATGAATATGCGCTTGGGCTTTACCAATGAAGAAGTATCTCCGGAAATTCGTACCTTGCGCAAAGAAGATATTTTAGCCATTATCAAAGTGTTGGTCGATATTAAAGACGGCAAAGGTGAAATTGATGATATTGATAATTTGGGTAACCGTCGTGTGCGCCCGGTGGGTGAATTGATGGAAAACCAATATCGTATCGGTTTGTTGCGTATGGATCGGTTGATTCGTGAACACATGACTTCTGCCGAAATTGATACGGTCATGCCGTCTGATTTGGTGAATGCAAAACCGTTGGCTTCTGCTGTCCGCGAATTCTTTGCCAGCAGCCAATTGAGTCAGTTTATGGATCAAAACAACCCCTTGTCAGAAATTACACACAAACGTCGTTTGTCTGCTTTGGGGCCGGGCGGATTGACACGTGATCGCGCCGGTATGGAAGTGCGTGACGTGCATCCGACACATTATGGTCGTATTTGCCCGATTGAATCTCCGGAAGGTCAAAACATCGGGTTGATTAACTCATTGGCAACTTATGCTAAAGTGAACGAATATGGCTTTATTGAAACACCGTATCGCCGTGTGGTTGATAAAAAGGTGACAGATGAAGTTGTGTATATGTCAGCAATGGAAGAAGCACGTCATACAATTGCTCAGGCAAACTCCGAATTGGATGCTAAAGGGTGTTTGACGGGTGAATTTGTGACTGCTCGTCAAGCAGGCGAAGTAGTTCAGGCTAAACCTGAAGAAGTGGATTTCATGGACGTGTCTCCGCGTCAGGTGGTATCTGTGGCCGCCGGTTTGATTCCGTTTTTGGAAAACGATGACGCTAACCGTGCTTTGATGGGATCAAACATGCAGAAACAGGCTGTTCCTTTGCTTAAAAACCAATCTCCGTTGGTTGGAACAGGCATGGAACGCGTTGTGGCAAAAGATTCTAAAGCCGCTGTTTCCGCTCGTCGTGCCGGTGTGGTACAATCTGTGGATTCTGCTCGTATTGTTATCAGAGCTACCGAAGAATTGTCTTCAACTTCTGCCGGTGTTGATATTTATGATTTGGATAAATTCCAACGTTCTAATACAGGGACCTGTATGACACAAAAACCGCTTGTCAAAGTGGGTGATAAAGTGGAAAAGGGCGAAATTATTGCAGACGGTCCTTGTACCGAAATGGGTGAATTGGCCTTGGGACGCAACGTTTTGGTTGCCTTTGTGCCTTGGAACGGATATAACTACGAAGACTCTATTTTGGTCAGCGAACGTATTGCCAGAGATGATGTCTTTACGTCTATTCACTTGGAAGAATTTGAAGTCACGGCGCGTGATACCAAATTGGGACAAGAAGAAATTACCCGCGATATTCCAAACGTTGGGGAAGAAGGTTTGCGTAATTTGGACGAAACCGGTGTGATTTACATTGGTGCCGAAGTGAAAGCCGGTGATATTTTGGTCGGAAAAGTGACACCGAAGGGTGAAACTGTTATGACACCAGAAGAAAAATTGCTCCGCACCATCTTTGGTGAAAAGGCCGCTGATGTGCGTGACAGTTCTTTGCGTGTTCCTCCTGGAATTTCAGGAACCGTGGTGGATGTGCGTATCTTTACCCGCAGAGGTTTGGAAAAAGATGAACGCGCACGTTCCATTGAACAAGCCGAAATCAGCAAATTAGCCAAAGATCGTGATGATGAAAAGGCTATTTTGATTGCTGACTTTGCCGGTCGTATCCGCGAAAAGTTTGTCGGTCAGAAAGTAACAAAAGCTGAAGGCTTTAAGGCCAATCGCGTTTTGACAAAAGAAGATTTGGCAGATTTGAAAATTTCCAATTTGCGTAAAATCAATGTCAAAGAAGATTCTGTGATGGTTGACGTGGAACAATTGATTAAAACTTATGATGACGCCGAAAAAGAATTGCAAGCTGATTTTGAAAATCGGGTAGAAAAATTGCAACGCGGGGATGATATGTTGCCCGGCGAATTAAAGAAAATTAAGGTCTTTATTGCTGCTAAACGTAAATTACAACCCGGGGACAAAATGTCCGGTCGTCACGGAAACAAAGGTGTGGTGTCCAGAGTTCTTCCTATCGAAGATATGCCCTATACGGAAGACGGAACCCCTGTGGATATCGTTTTGAATCCGTTGGGTGTGCCTTCCCGTATGAACGTGGGACAGGTGTTAGAAACACATTTGGGCTATGCTTGCCATGCTTTGGGCGCTCAAATCAATCAGGTGGTGGAAAAGGTGAAAGCCAAAAAAGCCAAAGTAGATGATTTGCGCAAGACTTTGAAAGACATTTACGGCGATAAAGAATATACAAAGAAGATCGCTTCAATGTCTGATGAAGAAGTGATGAAAATGAGTGCCAACTTGAAGGACGGATTGCCGATTGCAACACCGGTCTTTGACGGGGCACATATGGAAGATATTGACGCCATGTTGAAAAAGGCAGGATTGCCCGTTTCTGGTCAGGTTACATTGTTTGACGGACGTACAGGCGAAGCCTTTGATCGTAAAGTAACTATCGGCTATATGTATATGTTGAAATTGCACCACTTGGTGGATGAAAAGATTCACGCCCGTTCTATCGGACCTTACAGCTTGGTGACACAACAACCGTTAGGTGGTAAGGCACAAGGGGGTGGTCAGCGCTTCGGTGAAATGGAAGTGTGGGCTTTGGAAGCTTATGGTGCCGCCTATACATTGCAAGAAATGCTTACCATTAAATCAGATGACGTGTCAGGTCGTATCAAGGCTTATGAAACCATTATCCGTGGTGATACCAGCTTTGAAGCGGGAATTCCCGAATCCTTCAATGTGTTGGTCAAGGAAATGCGTTCACTTGGCTTGGATGTGGAACTGAATCAAAACGAACAATAAGGAGAAATGACAATGAATGAACTCATGAGAACTTTTAGCCCTTTGGCAAATCCGCAAACTTTTGACAATATTCGGATTTCTGTGGCCTCCCCTGAAAAAATCAGGTCTTGGTCGT
>JAFYBU010000102.1 GCA_017540065.1 Alphaproteobacteria bacterium | reverse complement strand
TACGGAGTCCTGCCCCATACATAAGGGTAAACAAGGCTACATCTCTTTCCCCTTGCCAAGATTCTTTTTGCATTGAATAAGCTATTTTCAAAAATTTTTTAGCCTGGTCTTCCGACAACGGATGAGGCAAAATTTTATTGGGACGTGCTGAACGAACTGCCATAATCGCCTTGTTTTGAACCAATCCTTCACGCATCAAAAAACGAAAGAAATTTTTAAGTGCAGATACACCACGCGCAATCGACGCTTTTGATATTTTATGTTCCGTTCGCCAAGCCAAAAATGCGCGAAAATCGGTGATTTTTAAGTTTTCCAAATCCTTTAAATCTATTTCTTTTCCCAATGCATCCAATAAAAACGTAAAAAATTCTTTTAAATCT
The DNA here is from genome assembly GCA_017540065.1 of Alphaproteobacteria bacterium. Lineage (GTDB taxonomy): Bacteria > Pseudomonadota > Alphaproteobacteria > CAAHEQ01 > UBA3637 > UBA3637. The sequence goes on along the minus strand of JAFYBU010000102.1, from coordinate 5,904 downwards.
TCCAAATAAGATTCTGCTGTTAAAAGAGAAAGACGCCTTTCTGAAATTAAGTATTCTTGCCATTTTTGGATAGTTTGGCGTACTTTTTCGGTAGCAGTTGATTCAAAAGGGTTGAATTGTGTTTCCATTTTGTGTATCCTTATGGAAAAGATTTTAAAGGAAAAAAAGAAAAAATGCAACGCGTTTTTGTACTTTTCCCTGTGGCTTTGGGAAGTTTCGAATATCTGACAGATTTGAATGTTCAGGTGGGGCAATTTGTCAAAGCTCCTTTGGGCAAAAAAAAGATGATTGGCGTTGTTTGGCCGAATAAACCGGAAGATCATTTTCCCGAAGATAAATTAAAAAAAATCGATTCTGTTTTACCGGAACCGGCCTTGCCAAAACAAACGATAGATTTTGTTAATTGGGTAGCAGGATATACTTTGGCCCCATTGGGTGCTGTTTTGAAAATGGCATTGAATTCGGAAATGGGAAAAGTCAGTAAAAAACCTTTGGTCTTTTTACCCCCAAATCCGGGACATACACAGATTGATTTTTCCCCTCAACAATTAAAAGCCGTTAAAGCCATGCAGGGCTTGTCCGGATTTAAAGTAGCTTTGTTGGATGGGGTAACGGGGTCAGGTAAAACTGAAGTTTATTTTGAAGAAATTGCACACATTTTAGAACAAAAAAAACAAGTTTTGGTATTATTACCCGAAATTATATTAACAACCGCCTGGTTACGTCGTTTTGAAAGCCGCTTTGGGGTAACCCCTGCTCTGTGGCATTCTTCGCTTACCCCAAAACAAAGACGTGATACTTGGGAAGCTGTGCGAAACGGATCAGCTCAAGTTTTGGTCGGAGCACGTTCTGCATTATTTTTACCTTTTTTAAATTTGGGTTTAATTGTGGTAGATGAAGAGCATGACCCTTCTTTCAAGCAGGAAGAAGGCGTTCTTTATCAAGCACGTGATATGGCAATTGTTCGGGCAAAAATAGCCGATTGTCCAATTGTTTTAGCCAGCGCAACACCCTGCCTAGAAACCTATTCTCACGCAAAGGAAGGACGTTATTTACACTTGAAATTGCCTGAACGTTATGCGGGAGCAGAATTACCTGAAACGCGTATTATAGATATGCGCAAAAAGGAAAAGGGACCTGTTCGTTTTATTTCCAAAGAATTACAGGAAGCTTTAGCCGATCGACTTTTACGCGGGGAACAATCTTTGTTATTTTTGAACAGGCGGGGATATGCTCCGTTGATGCTATGTCGTGCTTGCGGACACAGAATACAATGTCCGCATTGTTCAGCTTGGTTGGTAGAACACAAGGGAAATCACACCTTACAATGTCATCATTGCGGTTATACCATGCCTACTCCGACAGAATGTCCGCAGTGTCATGAAAAGGGGGCTATGGTCGCTTGCGGCCCAGGCGTAGAAAGAATTGCCGAAGAAGTAACAACCCTTTTTCCAAATGCAAAAATTGCCCAAATTACATCAGACACCTTATTACAACCAAAAGATTTTGAAATTTTAATGCAAAAAATAGAAGCCGGAGAGTTGGACATTTTAATCGGAACACAGGTTTTAGCAAAAGGACACCATTTTCCTAACTTGACTTTAGTCGGCGTTGTAGATGCTGATATGGGATTAGCTGGGGGCGATTTACGAGCGGGAGAACGCACCTTTCAATTATTACAGCAGGTGATGGGACGTGCCGGACGTGAAGAAAAAAAAGGATTGGCGCTTCTTCAATCTTATAATCCGGAAAATTTGATTATCAATGCCTTGAGTCAAAATGACAGAACAACCTTTTTGAATGAAGAAATGACAACACGAAAATTATTGCATATGCCACCTTTTGGCAGATTGGCAAGTATTATTGTCAGCGGACGTAATCAACTTGTCACATGGCAAACTATTCAAATGTTGTCAAAAAAGGCACCAATAGAAAAAAACATAGAAATTTTGGGGCCCGTTGTCGCACCTATTTCTAAATTACGTGGAAAATTCCGGTACCGGTTGTTGGTAAAAACACCAAAAGAAACACGCATACAAAATTACTTGCATTTTTGGTTAGATTCCATTAAAATACCAGCATCCGTTGATATGCGTATAGATATTGACCCTTACAGCTTTTTTTAAGGAAAAAAATGAAATTTTGGAAGTCTCTTTATGAAAAATTTATTCGTTTAATCGTTTCCATTTGTCATCAAATCCCATGGGTATTGGCAGGTATTGCTTTGTATTTTTATGCCCACCATACTTTTCCGGAAAAAATCCAAAGTGCATTTGGAATTGTTGAAGCACAAAAACGTTTGGCTCAAGCCACGCAAACAACCGCTTTTATGAAAAATTTAATCAGTGTTTCCAACCCATTGGCTTCTGTGAATTATTTAACTTCCTTGGTGCAACAAACCGTTATTTGGAGTAAGTTAAGTTCATCACAATTATTTGCGAACGCAAGTATTGCTTTCAGCCTGTGGTTAATAGATGCCTTTTTGTTTTTAGGGGGTATTTATTTGGTGTGGCGGACAATAAAAACTTATCGGTTCAAAACTCATCAAAAAGAAAGTGCAGATATTGTATCAAAAGAATTGTCCCCTTATTTTAATAAATTACATGAAGAAATCCAAAGTTTACGTGAAGAAATTCAAGGATTAAAAAATGGAAAAAGTAATCCTGCAGATTCGACTGACACCGGGAGCTAAACATACCGGCTGGCAAGGTAAATGGAATGGAACGCATTGGCGTGTGGCGGTTCGTGAACGAGCTGTTGATAATAAAGCAAATGAGGCTTTAATCGATTTTTTAGCATCAGAAGCCGGGGTTCCCAAAAAGAATGTGATAATCACTCACGGGTTAACCAGCCGTCAAAAACAAGTGGAAATAACGGGCGTTGAAAAATTAGAACCGCCATTGAACCCAACTGAATAAAACATTTCCATTGTTTTTGCCCAAAGAAGGAACATATGTACTTTCAAACGAAAAAGAACCAATATCAATTCCTAAAACAGGTAGAATAGCAGGAAGAGGGATATAATCGTAATCACTGCGCATTGTTATACCTGCCATCCACCCCAAAGTAGGACGAAAGGTTTTATCTGTACGCCAAACTCTTTGCCATTTATAAGCAAAAATGGGTTCAATGTCATTGTGTGAATCTTGGAATTCCATTACCCCCAGAGAATATCTGTGATTTTCTTTGGTCAACACTCTTCCAATACCAATCCCCCAAGGACGTTCATTGTATTCATCGATTTTATCATGATCATAAGTTAAGCGATTGTGCCACGTATTGACGGGAACATAGAGTTCATTTTGTCCGCGACAAATAATTTGTTTAAAATGAGCTTTCGTTTCTTCCCAAAAAGCATTACCCCTGAAAGGGGAAAAAAATATTAAGAGAGTTAAAAAATAAAGTTTTGTCCTCATAAACAAGTATTTTACACATTTTTGCCATTTTATCAAGAAAAAAATTCAAAAAGTACTTGCTTTTTATATTAAAAAGGGGTATAATTCCGCCAACGAAAGACAAAAAAGGAGAAAAAAATGAAAAAAAATACACATCCTGATTATCATGAAATTACCGTTGTTATGACTGACGGAACAGAATTCAAGACTCGTTCAACAATGGGTAAGGCTGGGGATAAGGTGCGTTTAGATATTGATCCTGCTTCTCATCCAGCATGGACAGGTGTGTATCGTTTGATTGACAGTGGTGGACAATTGGCCAAGTTCAACAAGCGCTTTGCTTCTTTCAAGAAAAAGTCTGCTTAAGAATTTCAAAAGGCGATCCGATCGGGTCGCCTTTTTCATTTCAACACTTGCAATTTTGAATTAAGTTTGATATAATAATCAACGTCATTGGGGCGTCGCCAAGTGGTAAGGCAGCGGATTCTGATTCCGCCATTTCGTTGGTTCGAATCCAGCCGCCCCAGCCAGTAAAAAATCCGCCCGTTTAGGCGGTTTTTTATTGGCTAATAGGTGTATTGGGTTCGGCCCAACGAAGTTGGTTTGCTCGCGAACAATGTGAGCGGACGCCGTAGGCGGTCCCGAAGGGATAAATCGCACCCGCGATTTACAATCAGCCACCCCCAATTTTTCCCCTCGGTCGAACCAATACTATAAAAAAACCTTTGTTTTCAATACAAAAATTCTGGGATGCCCGTAAAACACCCCAGAATTAAAAATATAAAAAATGAAATCTTATTCACCCATTTCTTTTTTCTTAGCGTTTTTAATTGCAACTCGTGCCGCAGCATTTCTTACCTTAACTGGATCTCCCGTTTTTATTGCTTCTATAATGGAAGAATCCTCAAGAAATTTGCGTATATCGTGCGCCTTCACACTTCCTTCTTCTCTTTCTTCTTTTTCAATTCGACCAAGTATATCTTCAGTACAATCGTATTGGTAATGTTCAATCTCCCTTCCTTCTAACTGCCTTCCTCTGAGAAAATAGGTTCTTTTATAGGATCCATGCGTAAGCGGAGTAGGTTGTTGAAGACATATACGATCTTCTCCATTTAGTTTATCACTGATATACCAACAGCTTTCTACTGGTTCACAAGCATAGGGCATTTTTTTCTTTTCCTCTTTACTCAAGAGAATAAGATAATAACCATGTTTTTTACCAGTTTTTCTAGAAACTTGGAAAACAACCTCTCTTTTTACCCCTTTTTCATCGACTCCCCATCCTCTTAAACGTATAGGTTCAGAAGGATCTATGGGACTTTCAATTTCTTCCACATCTTCCAGTACTTCGCCATAACGACCAATGTATTTCGGTTCCTCTTTCTTTTTTGCCATTTTAAATCCTTTCATTTAGATCTGGTTTTAAGCTAGCAAAATTAAATCCCTTTTGCAACAAAAAAACATCTTTATTGAAAATTTTCCAGTTCGTACATTGCACGACAAGCCCAGCCAAATCACACAAACGTTCAGAAATGGGCGTTTTTTCTTTATTTTACAAGCACCTAAAGCAGTTCGGAATTTCTTTTTTGAAAAGTGGCTTAATTTTTTCAGTTCCGAACCAATTAGATAAAAAGTCCTTATTTTTCAATACCTATGCTCTGGGATAATTTGTTATCTAAAAATAACTCTAATTCAGAGATATAACTAGTAAGAAATTAATAAGAAATAGCCCCAAACTGATTATTCTCCATTCAATTTTCTCAAAATTTTTAAAAAGAAATAAAATTGGTAAAAAAGGAATAATATAGAAAGCAATATATGCTTCTATTTCTCCTCCATGACCTCTATATGCTTTTTCAAAACCACATATAAAACAGAAAACTGATAATAATACAGTTCCTAATTCAATTAAAATTGCATATAAAATGTATTTTAAAATGCTTTTATTGTTTTTTTCTTTAGATCTCATATTTTCTCCTTTTTGTTACTATAAAATAATTTTTAGAATATTGCAATACTTAAATCTAGCTCGGAAATTGCACGACAAGTCCAGCCAAATCAAATAGTTTGACTTTTATATGGGTTGATATTAGAATATCCCGAAAGGAATAAGCATGTTCAAAAAGATTTGTGATTTTTCAACAAAGTATATGGCTGTTATTATTTTGGGTGTGGCGGTAATGGCTTTATTTGTTCCCAAAACAGCTCTTTGGGTTCAAACATCATGGATTAATAATTTGTTGATATTGGTGATGTTTGGTATGGGGTTGACGCTGAATCCAAAGGATTTTTTAATGGTTTTGAAACGACCAAAGGAAATCCTGATTGGTGGGGTTGCTCAATTTACTGTTATGCCAATTTTAGCTTTTACATTGGGTAAAATGTTCGGATTAGATACGCCTTTATTGGTCGGTGTTATTTTGGTTGGGACTTGCCCGGGGGGAACAGCCAGTAACGTCATGACTTACTTGGCAAAAGGAGATGTAGCCCTTTCTGTCGGGATGACAAG
>JAFYBU010000101.1 GCA_017540065.1 Alphaproteobacteria bacterium | reverse complement strand
GAAACAGAAGTGGGATTATTGCCTCGGGCTCACGGTTCCGCTTTGTTTACACGTGGTGAAACTCAAGCTATGGTTGTTGCCACTTTGGGAACGGGTGATGATGAACAAATCATTGACAGCTTGGATGGGGAATATTCCGAACAATTTATTCTTCATTACAACTTCCCCCCATTTTCAGTGGGCGAAGTAGGGCGTTTGGGTTCTCCGGGACGTCGTGAAATCGGTCATGGAAAGCTCGCTTGGCGTGCAATTCATCCGATGTTGCCGAAGCATGAAGATTTCCCGTATACCATTCGTGTGGTATCTGATATTATGGAATCTAACGGCTCATCTTCTATGGCGACCGTTTGCGGTTCTACACTTGCTTTAATGGATGCAGGTGTGCCGATGAAAAAGCCAGTGGCCGGTATTGCTATGGGCTTGATTAAAGAAGGTGAAAAATTTGCCGTCTTGACCGATATTTTAGGTGACGAAGATCACTTAGGTGATATGGATTTCAAGGTGGCCGGTACAAAAGATGGTGTGACAGCTCTTCAAATGGATATCAAAATTACCTCTATCACGCCTGAAATTATGAAGATTGCTTTACGTCAAGCTCATGAAGGACGTATGCACATTTTGGGAAAAATGGCGGAATCTATTGCCGAACCGCGTGCTGAAATCAGCCCCAATGCGCCACGTATTCAATCTTTTATGATTGATAAAGAAAAGATTCGTGATGTGATTGGTACGGGTGGTAAAGTCATTCGTGAAATTACGGAAAAAACAGGTGCCAAAGTGGACATTACCGATGATGGTCTTGTTTCTGTGGCAGCAGTGGATGGTGCTGCCGGAAAGGCTGCTGTGGATTGGATTAAATCCATTGTAGCAGAACCGGAAGTCGGTCATATTTATGATGGGACTGTTGTCAAAATCATGGATTTTGGTGCATTTGTGAACTTTATGCCAAATCGTGATGGCTTGGTGCATGTGTCAGAAATGGCAGATCATCGTGTTGAAAAAGTGACAGATGTCGTTAAAGAAGGCGACAAAGTCAAAGTCATCATGATGGGTATGGAAAAGGGTAAAATTCGCCTGTCTATGAAGCGTGTGAATCAAGAAACCGGGGAAGAAATTAAACTTCCTCCAAAGGAAAAGAAACATAAAGAAAAAGAAGAACACGCAAAAGAAGAAACAGTTAAAGAAGCTGAATAAATGATAAAAATCCCCGTTAATTCAACGGGGATTTTTAATAAAAAAGTTTTTTTATTTTAAGCGGGAATCCACGTTTTTGCATCCGCTGGTGTTTGTTCACCGGAAGTCATATTTCTGACGGTGGAATCAATGTCAAACCATACATAAGGAATTCCTTTATCATTGGCATATTTTAATTGTTTAGCCAATTTTCCGCCTTCCAAATACATTTCCGCCTTAATTCCGCGTTCACGTAAAACGCGTGCTGTTTCAATCATCTTGGATTTGTCAGCCTTGTCCACATTGACAATCAGAACTTGGGTAGCTGTTTTTTGATCAGCTTTTAATAATCCTAATTTCAAACCGACACCGATTGCCCGAGAAATCCCCATACTCATACCCACGCCGGGTAAATGGCTTTTGGTCATGGTTGAAGCCAAATTATCATAGCGTCCGCCACCTCCCAACGCCTCATGGAAATCGGCTCCTGTCAGTTGAATTTCATAAGTTGCCCCAGTGTAATAATCAAAGCCGCGCACCAAAGACATATCGGCAACAAAAGGCGTTTTTGACAATGTTTGGAACAATTTCAAACAATCTGTCATTTCATTCAAACCTGATTCCAATTCCTCATTTTGAACACCCAAAGTGCGCACTTTATCGGCAAAACTTAAATCCTTTGTGGCAATTGTCGCCATTTTTAAGCAGTCATCAATTTGTTTTTTTTCTAAACCTAATTCCGTCAGCATTTCGCATACACCATCAGTCCCGATTTTTGCTAACTTATCCAATACGCGCAAAGTTTCACCTACTTTTTCGATACCCAACCCTGTTGCGAAACCCGACAAGATCTTGCGGTTGGAAATATGTAATTCAATATTTTTGAAACCAATAGCATTCCACGCCTCACAAACAACAGCAGGAATAAAGGCATCGTATTCGGGGGCCAGTTTTTCACGTGCCACAATATCAATATCACATTGCTTAAATTGACGATAACGACCTAATTTTGGCCGCTCTCCACGCCAACACGGCTGAATTTGATATCTTTTAAACGGAAAGGCCAATTCATTTTCGTGTGTGGCAACATACCGGGCAAAAGGGACCGTTAAATCATAACGCAAACCCATTTTAGCTTCTTCCGGACCATCTGCTTGTAAACGCCCCAGAACATACATTTCTTTATTTGTATCAGCACTTTTTGACAACAATACTTCCAATTTTTCCACAATAGGTGTCTCAATAGAACAAAAACCATGGCTTTCAAACACTCCGCGAATTTTATCCAGCATTTGTTGTTCCAACAAACGTTCTGCGGGCAAATATTCAGGAAATCCTGTAACGGTTGAAGCTTTAATAATCGGGTTTGCCATAATTTTTCTCCTTGTTTAATGAAGATATTATATCAAAAAAAAACAAAAAGGGCAAGAATTCTGTTACATATGGCGCATTCTCCATAAACGGAAACGCGTTTTAACAGGCAATTGATTTTTACGGATAACACCTTCTTTGAAGATTTTATCCAACTCAACGAACAAGTTTTGAATCAAGGCTTTATCTTTTGATTTATAGACCTTGTTAATCAACATTTTGGCCGCCACAGCAAGGCGTTTTTGTGCCAACGGTAAAGTGGGTCGATCTTTGAAAAAGTTATATACATACCAAATACCCGTTACATAGCCGTCAACCTTCTTTTGGCTAAAAGGACTTCGTATAGTGGAATAATCCATTTTATTATAAATGTAACAAGGCGTGTTGATTGCGACATAAAAATCAACTTGACTGAATAAAGTCGTTAAAAACGGCCAATCTTCAAAACAAATTCCCCGAACAAAGCGGTGAGTTTTTAATATATCAGCCCGATAAAGCTTATTCCAGGCTGCAGAAAAAACCCGAACATCCTTCACGAAATCCTCAAAGGTATTTCTGTGGATTATAGGACGAATGAAGTGATGTTTATTTTTGGGAAATTTTAACCATTTCCTTGAAGCAACGATGGGCGCTGATGTCTTTTCCGCTACTTCTAATAACAAGGCTAACGCATAATCAGGTAATGTATCGTCGGAATCTAAAAAAAGAACATATTCACCGGTTACATGATCTAATCCGGCATTTCTGGCATCTGCTTGCCCCTTATTTTCCTGAGCAAAGACCTTAAAACGATTATCTTTTAATCTGTATTGTTGTAAAATAGCCTGTGATTTATCACCGCTCCCGTCATCAACACAAATGACTTCAAAATCCTGAAAAGTCTGGCCTAACAATGAATCTAAACAACCGGCCAGATATTTTTCAGCATTATAAACGGGAATTACGATAGATATTTTGGGCATGTTTTTCCTATTCTAATCTCAAAATTTTTTCCATACGATCTCTTTATACTGGTTATCATAAGAAAAATTTTAATGCTTGTCAAGATATTTTCTTGCTAAAATAACGGATTAAATAGATTTTTTATTTTTCCAATTTATGTTGTTTCCGGTGGCGTTTGAATAATTTTTTCTATTTGCAGATGAAATTTGTCCAATGCTTTTCTGTTTTTCGGTGTAAAGTTAACGGAAGAATCGTTCAAATCGACCCATTTTAATTCTTTTTGTTTTTCCGGTTCCACCACTCGTAACAAAGAAATATCGGTTGGGCGGCAGGCAAACCAATGCAATTTGTATTTATTGTTGCGAACGGAACCTAATTTTTTTATAACATCAATGTTCAGATTAGTTTCTTCTTTGATTTCGCGATGAACCGCAGCAATCAAAGTTTCCCCGGGTTCCACTTTTCCCCCCGGAACGACATACTGAGAATCATCAGTATGAACAATAGCATTCCGTTGTGCAGTTTGTGCTAAAATATTATGACCGTTTATGATGACGGCACAAACAACATCTTGATTATTTCCTTTTAACCTGTTAAATATTTCCCAATACACAAAATCATAAATTTTTGAAAATACACTTTTCATACAAAAACCTTTCTTTCTGACAGGTTAACTATACCATAAAGCAATTCAAAAATCAACGCATGGAAATTCACCAGACCATACAAGATACACTTTACACTCCCCCGGACTCAAATTACATAATTATTCTTTTTGTGTATCACGGACTTGTTGAGTAAGTTCTCCTACCAAATAATGTTTTTCAAGGTCCTTATAGGATTTGATATGCGCTAATTTTGAAGCAGGTTCAACAGAGG
>JAFYBU010000100.1 GCA_017540065.1 Alphaproteobacteria bacterium | reverse complement strand
TGTTATTTCTTGGTTCTTTTCCGGATTTTTCAAAACAACCTTTACCGGACCATGAAAGTCAATCTCGTTTCCATTTTGACGCATATTAAAACCAACGGCGTCCAGGTCAATCTTTTCACCGCGAACCAAAACCATTTCCTTGCTTTCGGCCATTTGATTTTGATAATCCACAAAAACAGAAGATGTTTCTATATCATAACCATTATCCGATTTCAAATGCACTTCTTTATCAAAATGGACAATTCCCTTTTCTTGATTATACAAAGCAAATGGTGATTCGGAAAAAAGTTTTATGCCGGAATTCAAAGTCATTTCACCCTTTGGTTCATCAATTCGTATTATTTTATTATCCGAATCGACTTCCCAAATCTTGTCAGCAGTTAACAAAAACGGTTGTCCCTTTCTGTCTTCCGAATAAAACAAAACCCTTTTCATATCAATTTGCGCTTTGGAATTTAACGGAACGGAAGAACTTTTCAAGACATCAGAAATGAAATCACGCCGTTTAACAATTTGTGGCCAAATCAACAAAGACAACACCAAACCTGCCGCCAAAATTGGCAACAAGGTCCGCATAAAAGACACAAAGCGGTGATGTTTTTGTAAAGATTGAGCCGGTGTTTTCAAATCTTAAACTACTCCCGCCGCCAAACATTGATGTAAGTGCAGCAATCCGATTGGTTTATTATCTTTCACTACAAATATATTCGTAATTTGTTTTTCATTCAAAATACGAACTGCCTCTACAGCCAACATATTTTCATCTTCGATTACACGTGGCTTTTTCGTCATAACATCAACCGTTTTATGAACCAACAAATCAGAGCAAATATGACGACGCAAGTCACCATCAGTTAACATGCCGATAAGATGTCCTTCTTTGTCAATAACGCCGACACAACCCAATTTTTTTTTGGTCATTTCAACCAATGAATCAGACATCAAACTGTCGTCACCAACCAAAGGTAATTCATCCCCGACAGCCATCAAATCGCGCACTTTTAACAACAAAGCGCCCAATTTACCGCCCGGATGGCGAAGACGATATTGTTCTTTTGAAAAACCCTTCATTTCCAACAATGTCATGGCCAAAGCGTCCCCAACAGCCAAACTGACAGTTGTTGAAGTTGTCGGAGCCATACCGAAAGAACACGCTTCTTCAAATGGCGGATAGCAAATCACAATATCGGAAGATTTTGCCAATGTGCTGTCGGCCTTTCCAACCATTGAAATCAATGGAATGTTAAAACGTCTTGAAAAAGCAATAACGTCAGCCAATTCCTTTGATTCGCCGGAATATGACAAAGCCAAAATTGTATCATCTGTTGTAAACATACCCAAATCACCATGGCTGGCTTCAGCAGGATGAACAAAAAATGCCGGTGTACCGACAGAAGCCAAAGTTGCGGCAATTTTCTTACCGACATGACCGCTTTTACCCATTCCAGTGACGATAATGCGACCTTTTGTATTAAACATTTGTAAAACGGCCGCAACAAAACTGTCACCCAAGTTTTCAGAAACTTTTCTAATCGCATCTGCCTCCATGTCTAAAACATGGCGACCTTGTGCAATAATTTCTTCTTTTTCCATTTTATCCCCTGATTAATGTTCGAAAATATCCGGATTGTCAAAGCCCAACAAATCCAATTCAGCACGTGCCGGTAAGAATTCAAAACATGCTTTTGCTATTTCTGTCCGACCTTCTCTTTTCAACAAAGCATCCAATTTTTTCTTTAAGTCGTGTAAATACAAAACATCATTGGCAGCATAGCCCATTTGTGCTTCGGACAATTCATCAACGCCCCAATCGGATTGTTGCTGTTCTTTTGCCAATTCAACACCCAACAATTCTTGGCAAATGGCCTTTAATCCGTGAGATGCAGCCGAAGGACGTGCCAATTTATGTGCTATTTTTGTGCAATAGACGGGCGCACAAACAATTCCCAAATCGTGCTTGATTTTTGCCAAATCAAAACGTGCATATTGAAAAATCTTCAAAATTTTCGGATTAGACAGAACTTTCTTCAAATTTACCGGTTCAACACCACGCAAAATTTGCGTTAAATAGGCGTTTCCTTTACCATCACCGATTTGAACCAAGCACAAACGATCGCGGTGTAAATTCAATCCCATTGTTTCTGTATCAACGGCTATGACATTCGGCAAAGAAACATCTTTCGGAAGATCACCTTTATAAAAGAAAATTTGTCCCATAAAATCCTCTCTTTCTGCTGTTTATGGTGCCCGAAAGAGGACTCGAACCTCCATGTCTTTCAACACTCGCACCTGAAACGAGCGCGTCTACCAATTCCGCCATTCGGGCTGTTAAAATTAACGGAATAAGAAATATCATTTTTTCCGCACGTCGTCAAGATTTTTTTATATTTTGCTTTACTTTGGATATTCTTTCTTGTCCCAACGGTGATGAATCCACAACCATTGTTCCGGATACTCGCGTATCCAACTTTCCAATATTTGATTGATTGTCAACATCAACTGGTAAGTATCGGCCGTTTTATCCCCTGTATTCGGTAAATCCAACGGCTTTGAAAAATAACATGTATAGTTAGCGCCCTTTTCACGCACAAAACGAAAAGGAACAACGGGCAAATTGTATTTCAATGCCAAAGTTGCTATTGCCGGCGCTGTTTTTGCCGGATAGCCAAAGAACGGCACATCAATTCCTTCGCGCAATTTTTGATCGCAAAGAATACCGACATATTGACCATTACGCAACAATTCTATCATTATCTTGGCTCCGGTTGTTCCTTTGGGAATCAATGTTGCCCCAAACTTTTTGCGTTCAGAAAAGATAAACTTTTCAATCCACGGGTTATTTGCTGCCCGATAAACCGGATTCAAAACAATACCAAAGCGCAAAGCAGTTGGTCCGCACAATTCCCAAGCCCCAACATGACCGGAAAAAAGTATTCCCCCACGTTTTAAGGATTTTACTTGTTCAAGATATTCTTCCCCCTTAACTTGAACGCGTTTATTCATTTTGTATCCATGCGGCATCTCTCCTGCCATACGCCCTAAATGTTCCCACATACCGGATGCAATTTTTTTGCGTTCTTTTTCTGTTTTTTCGGGGAAACAACGGCGTAAATTAAACAAAGCAACCCTTTGTTTTTTGCGTAAAATCAAAGGAAGGCAACGCCCAAACATACCCCCCAACCACGAGGCCACATCCAATGGTAAAATACGGAACAAATACCACAGAAAAACAGCCAAAATTCCGACCATTGGATCCTTAAAATAACGTTCGAACCAAGTTCTTTTTGCTGCTCTTACTTGTAATTCACTCATTATTTTATTTCCTTTTTAATCACTTTTTCCCATTCGCTTGGGTTATCCATTTTGAATTCAATATCTACAACAATCAATTTTTCGCGCAAATCCGAATCAATTTTAACGGCATCTTTCAAAGTCGTCAACAACGGTTGCCCGCGTTCAATCAACTTTTCAATATCACTTCTGGAGTAAGTATAATGGTCAGCAAATTCAACTTTTTCCGTTAAAACAACACCCTGTTTTTCCAACATATTAAAAAATTTTTCGGGATGCCCTATTCCCGCAAAAGCAATTCCCTTTATGCCATTCAAATCC
>JAFYBU010000099.1 GCA_017540065.1 Alphaproteobacteria bacterium | reverse complement strand
GGTGGTAGATGCCCCCTGCTCTGGTAGTGGAACTTGGCGCAGATGCCCTGATGCCCCGTTAAAATTGACGGAAAAAATGTGGGAAGAACTTCAAAAAAAACAAAAGCAGATTTTAGATAAGGCTTGCGCGTTTGTGGCAAAAAACGGGCTGTTGCACTATATGACCTGTTCACTTTTAGAAGCCGAAAACCAAGTCCAAATGCGTTCTTTTTTAAAAAGACACAAAGATTTTAAGTTAGTCCATCACGAACAATGGACCCCAGCCAAACAAGGAACTGATGGCTTTTTCTTGGCAACATTTAAAAAGATTTAAAAAAATCCCCACCGTTAAGGCGGGGATTAAATTTTATCTACCTCTTTGTCTGGAGATACGGAAGGCTTGCGCCACAACCTGTAAACGTTTAAATCCTAACGAAGATACACGAGTAAGTTGTCTTTTAGGATCCGAATTCGTATTTTTTTCATATTCCATCATAAAATCCAAGGAAACATCCGATAAAATTTCCGAGGTAGATTTTCGAGGATCTTTTTCATGACGTTCACGAATTTGGTTTGGGGTCGGGCGTTCATCCTTAATTCCAGAGGGGAAATAATGACGCATAAAAGAACGCCAAGCCAAAGGCAAATTATCTTTTATTTCGGTGATTTCCGTATATCCTTCTGTTTTTGTAACCTCTGCTTCAGTTTTATACCCAATTGCTTTTAATAACTTTCTGAGGTTTTCTTGGGATACGTTCATTTTTTCAGCAGGTAATTCTGTGTATTTAGGAAAAATTCCAATGCCTGCTTCAGCCAATTTACGCCAAGGGAACAATACCCCCGTATCTCCCTTTCTGCCTGGGGCAATATCACTGTGCCCGATCACATTGTGCGGTTTAATATGATGACGGGCAATAATGCTTTTACTTAATCTGATTAAGCTATCTATTTGTGCAGAAGTATATTCCGTTGAACTGCCAAAGGTTGGATTTTCAACTTCAATCCCGATAGAATGAGCATTGATGTTATCAGCTCCACCACGCACTTCTGCCCAAGAAGAAACACCGGCGTGATAGGCACGTTTACTTTCATCAATACATTGTATGATTTTTCCATCTCTGTGAATAACGTAATGTGCCCCTGTATAATTATTTTCATTCAAAACACATTCAATATCCGGTTCAAAAGAACAGTGAATCACTAACTGATCAATTTCCGTAGGTTGCTTTGTCCCTTTATGGATACGTTCGTCAAAATGTTCACCCACCGGTGTATTGAGAATGGGATATTGTTCAATTTGGATCCCTTTCATATAAATATCATCCTTGGGGACATTCATTTGATGACCATTAACAGAATAACTTTCAAACATATAATCTCTCCTTTGTGATTTAGACGTGAAGAGCATTATACCATCAAAAGCTTATTTTGTCAAATGTTTTCAACCATCTTCCAGATGTAGCAGACAAGAAATACAAATGGGAATGGCAACTAATGCAGGTCCCCAGGCTGCCAAAAATAAGGGCAAGCTGGCATTTAATCCCATCACATTTGTAATGCGGGAGAAAAAGTAAAGTCCGAAACCCGTCCCTAATGCCCCTAACACTCGTAAGAAAATCCCTCCACGACGATTGGACGGTGGCAAAGTAAACAGTGCAGAAATCAACAACATGGCAACCAAAAACAATGGAAAGGCTGTTAATTCAAAAAAATAAACTTCATGTTGACGTGCAGAAAAACCTGCGTGTTTCAGAAAACGAATAAAGTGCGGGAAACGCCAAAAAGACATTGTTTGGGGTTCATCAAATTTTTCCAACAAACGTTCCAAACTGAGAGTCGTTTCAAATGAAAGTTTGTTTTTTGTTACAATCTTTTCTTTTTCCGGGTCAATCACAAAGGCTTTGGGAATAATCAATTTTCCGTCTTTCAATGAAGCCTTCCTGCTTTCTATATGACGACGATATAAATCTTCTTTAGACAAATCCAAGACAGAAACATCCTCTAATGAAATCTCTCCTTTATTATGATGAACCTGAGATGCCCGAATTACCAATGTTCCTTCATCCGTATTTTCACGCCACCAGAAACCATCCTCGGTCCATTTAAAGGGCGAAGAATTTGCCAATCCGATACGTTCTTCCAAACGTTCATATCGGCGCGCAGTTTGCGAGGAAATGGGACTGAATGCAAAAATATCCAAAAGCCCCAGACCAAAAATTAAGACAGTAAGCGGCATCAAAACATTCCATGCTGACATCCCCAACGCGCGCATCACAATCAATTCGGATGATCGATTAAACAGTAAAAAGAAAATCATCCCTGAAATCAATACAACAAAAGGAAAGATGATATGTACCATTTGAGGTGATTTCAAAAGCGCCAATGTCAGGACATCAAAAAAAACAATATTTTCATGTTTAGCCGCTTGGCGTAATAATTCCACTAAATCAAACAATAGGATTATTGAAGTCAAAACACTCAGACTGGCCAGAAAAATCATCAAAAATCGACTGACAGTATAACGTGTTAAAATTTGTTTCATCTCTTCTCCTTGTATGAAAGTATACAACAGTCCCCTAAAAAGTGCAAGTTTTTCTTTTTTAGAAAAAATTGACAAAAATAACATTTTGTGATATAATATGTTCCAACACCAGAGAAAGGGGTAAATAAAATGAATTTTTTCGAATCTTTTTCAAATCCGTTCAAGCATGGTTTTGATTCAGTTGTGCCAACCTTTGAAAGCATAAGGAAAAGAGAAGAACCAAGAAATGTAACAGACATTCCGTTAGCCGAACGTTTGGCTAAATTGATGGCGGATGAGACGTATAAAAAAATATTCAACGGCCTTGAAAACGAAGAATTAAGAAAGGCAAAAAAACTTGCTAAAAAAATCTGCGAAGAAATAAAAGAAAAAATATCCGGTTTTTCTTCAAAAAAATTACCCACAGAAGAAGAATTGCTGGAATTTACCCAATTAAAGGTTTCCAGAAATATCGCTGATTTATTTTTGAAGGCGTGTTTTTCAGACAAAGAAATGGAAACGTCCATAAAACAGTTGTTTGACAGATCTAAACCCCTTTCCAAAACATGTCAGAATATGATTCAAATAGCCGTTTGGTTACGTCGAAAAGATATTGAAGCAACGCATCAGCTTTTCGGGACAAGGAAAAAAGTATTTCAAACGTTTTTAGCCAGAGGTTTAACAGATTTTACTGATTCTATCGGACACACAATGATGGAAGATCCTCGTGCTATTTTACGTTATGGCATCATATGTTTCAAAGAAAAAAAAGATTCTGATTACAGCTTTATCGCAAGGCAGGCAGATGCT
>JAFYBU010000098.1 GCA_017540065.1 Alphaproteobacteria bacterium | reverse complement strand
CCTGATACCGTGTGTGATTCCCCAAGTCATAATCTTGACGGTCGGCCACACCTTCCAATTCTTCTGTTCCGATCGGGAATTCATATTCCAAGTCATAAGTCTTTTTGGAATAATGCGCTAATTCGTCTGCCGGTACATCCTTTACATGAATCTTATTCGGATCCAATCCTTGATCTACCCACCATTTAATGCGGGCATCACGCCATTTATCCAACCATTCCAAATCACTTCCCGGTTTTACGAAAAATTCCAATTCCATTTGTTCAAATTCGCGCAAACGGAAGATAAAGTTACGCACGGTAATTTCGTTACGGAAAGATTTCCCAATTTGAGCAATTCCGAAAGGAACTTTACGTGCGGTGGAATCCACAACATTTTTGAATTGTGTAAAAATAGCCTGCGCTGTTTCCGGGCGTAAATAAGCCAAGGAAGACCCGTCGTCCACTGGCCCCACATGTGTTTTGAACATTAAATTAAAAGGACGCGGTTCGGTTAATTCCGTTGATCCGCATTCGGGACATTTCCCGTCTTTTACATGGTCTGCACGAAAGCGTGCTTTACACCGTTTACAATCCTGCATCGGATCGGAAAAGGTATCTTCGTGTCCGGAATAATGCAATACTTTGCGAAGTGTTAAAAGGCTGGCATCCAATCCTTCCACATCATCACGTTCATACACCATGGCACGCCACCAAGCAGCCTTGATGTTATTTTTGAGTTCTACTCCCAAAGGACCGTAATCATAAATACCCTGTAATCCGCCATAAATATCAGCGCTTTGAAAAACAAAGCCGCGGCGTTTGCAAAGACTGACCAGCTGTTCCATTGTTGTTGCGGGCATATTTGACTCCTTTGTTAAAATTTGGGAACAATTATAACGTAAACGCCCTAGAAAGTCAATCTGTTTCTACGGAATCTTTATTCAAAAATTTTAATTTAGGGGAAAAATTTGCAATTGGTTGCCGGGTAAATCTTTAATACCGACTCCCATTTTTGCCAAGACATCCCTTAATTCATCTGATTTTGCCCAATTTTTATCGGCCCGTGCTTGCTTTCTTTCTTCAATCAATTTTAAAGCTTCCTCAGACGGGATAAAAGCTTCCTCTTTCATTTCATCCGTTTTTAATCCCAAGACTGTATCCATTTCAGATAAAACGGCCCATTTTGTAGTATTGTTAATGTCGGTATCTTTCACTGTTTCCCACATCACGGCCAATGCTTGCGGCGTGGCCACATCATTAAAGATAGCAGCATCAAATTTGGCCAATAACTCTGCTTTTTTTGTTTCATCAACAGCGCCTGTCAAATCTTTTTTAATTTCAATAACGCGGGCTTTTAGATTATCAAAAGCTGCTTGTGCTGCATCCAAAGCTTCCCATGTAAATTGTAAAGCTGAACGATAATGGGCTGTTAGCGCCAAATACCGATAAGCTAACGGATTATATCCTTTTTCCTTCAGTGCGGGAATTGTCAAAATATTTCCCAAGGATTTGGACATTTTCATGTCTTTTAATTGTAAAAATTCATTATGAACCCAATAATTGACCCATTTATGCCCAAAACAGCCTTCTGATTGTGCTTTTTCATTTTCATGGTGAACGGGGACATGATCAATACCACCACAGTGAATATCTATATTTTCTCCTAAATATTTGGATGACATAACGGAACATTCAATATGCCAACCGGGATATCCTTTTCCCCAGGGGGAATCCCATTGTAAAATTTGATTTTCAAACTTGGATGAAGTGAACCACAACACAAAGTCGGTCGGGTTACGTTTATTTGTATCTTCTTCCACGCGTGCCCCGTGTTGTAATCCTTCAATGTCTTTATGCGACAATTCACCATAATGACCGAATTTAACAGTATCAAAATAAACATTACCGCCGGCCACATAAGCCAACCCTTTTTCTTCCAATTTTTTGACAAATTCAATCATATCCTGGACATGTTCGGTTGCGCGGCAAACCGTTTCAGGACGCATGATATTCAGTTCTTTTTCTTCATCAAAAAAGAAGTCTTCATATTTGCGAGCCAAAGCAATTACATCCATTTTTTCTTTTTCGGCGGCTTTTAACATTTTATCTTCGCCGGTGTCTTCGTCACTGGTCAAATGGCCTACGTCAGTGATATTCATGACATGGTGAACTTGAAAGCCTGCCCGCATTAAGGTCCGGTGCAAAAAATCTTCGTTCAAGTAAGTACGTAAATTTCCGATATGGGCAAAACTGTACACAGTCGGACCACAACAATACATGCTGACTTTTCCTTCTTGAATGGGCTTAAAATCTTCTAATTGACGTGTCAGTGTATTGTAAAGCTTCATGAAAAACTCCTTAGTTAATAAACAAAAAAAGAGCTCACCATTTCGGTGAGCTTTTTTCTAAATGGAGCGGGCGAAGGGATTTGAACCCTCGACATCAACCTTGGCAAGGTTGCGCTCTACCCCTGAGCTACACCCGCATTTCGTTTGCGTTCCTATATAATGCCACAAATCAAAACAAAATGCAAGTACTTTTTTTAATTTTCCTTTCTAAAACATTAAAGTCGCACGCAAACTGACAGCTGTGGCTGTAGAATGACGGGGATTTGCACCGGGATTCATATAAAACTGAATATCGGGTGTTAATGTCATGAAATTGGAAATGCCGAAAGCATAATATCCTTCCAATACATTTTCCCAAGATCGTGTGGCGGTTCCGTTGACTGCTTTATTTAATTTATTTATCGCACCGGCTAATCCGATTTGATCTAGCGTGTTTCTGTTAAACGGATTATTGTAAACAGCCCCCAATACATATGATTGTTTGGCTGTTTCCGGTGTTTGTGCTGTGCCGTTGATACGACCGAATAGGGCGATTTTATCGGTGATATTTTGTTGCAAGTTCAAGCTCCAACCCCGTGTGTTAAAGGGTTGTTCCCTTGTGGCGGGCATATGATATACCAATACGCTGTATTCCCCTGGTAATCCCCATAAAGTCGGGGTATAGGTTATACCGGCGAATGAAGTAAATTTACCTTTTTTGAATTTATTCCAACTGATGGTTGCACCACTTATATTGTTGGCATTTTGTGCACCGACTGTGAAAGACCATTCTTCATTTGGTGCAGCGGTAATATATCCCCCCAAACTGGCCGTGGAATAAGCAGATGATCCGTTTTGTGATAAAGCATAATTCAAAAAATTAATCTGCTGATTGGCGTTGTAATCCCCGCCGTCAAAATTATACATGGGGAATTGTCCGATTGTTAATGAAAGCCAATCCATCTTTCCCGGTAAAGTGTGGGTATAGGATAATTGATCAAAATAATTGCCGTTATCGGTGTAATCATTTTGTGGTGTAATTACCCCTATATTGCCTGCTAAAACATTTCCGTTAATTCCCCAATAACGAACGGCGGTATAGGCGATGGTAGCACTGCCTGATCCGATCAAACCCGAATTAAACATATTCCAAGTGGCGGTTCCGTAATATTGAGTTTGTGTGGATGTCTTTGAACCGTTCGGTGCCCCACGTTGCGGTAAAAAAGAAGCGTCTAAAGTATAAGAAAAGCCGAATTTATCATTAAGCCATTTTTTGAAATCGGCGTACTTTTGTGGAAGTGTTTCCAATTCTGATAAAGCATTTCGTTTTATACTGGCTGTTTGACGTTTAATGGCATTTTTATTACCGGATGTTCCTTCGGCTGCTTGAACTGAAAAACTTAAAAATAAAAGTAAAAATAACATTTTTTTCATTTTATCTCCTTTGCTTTATACCATAAGAATAGGGTGAAAATATCGTTCTCGCATTTATTCTTTAGACTGTATAAAAAAAGAATTGCTTTTTACCCATAAATGACATAAAATTGATTCAGGAGGTAAATATGAAGGGGTCAAAGTTTATTTTAACGGCATTGTTGGTTGCTTTTTCATTTTCGGTGAATGCTCAAACGCTTGTGGAAGAAGAAGAAAAAAATATTTTCATTCCTGATTTTAACAAACAAGGGTGCGGATACACGCGTCCCGTGCGTGTTGCCGGGATGATCGGTAATCCTCCGTTCGATTGGGTGGAACGCCATGATGAACGTGTTTAAAAGATTTGGAAAGTTACGGCTTGGGGCGTTTGGTTCTGGATAAATTGGCTTCAAAATTGGGCTTTAGATACGAAAGCACTGGTTTTCTTTCTTATTCCAAGGCCATCAATGCATTAAAAAAAGGGGAAATTGATTTGTTTTTGGCCGCCTATTATCGTCCTCAGGATTTGGGGGCAGGGACCAGTATTGTTTACCCCGGCTATTTTAAAAATGTTTTTACGGTTTATTTCAAAAAAGGACGGGAAATACCTGTTTCCTCTTTGTCTGATTTGGAAGGATTAAGGGGACTTGTCAGAAAGGAAGAACAACTCTATCCTTTGATTTACCAAAGATTGCCTCGAGGGGTGAACTTGAAACAGGTTTCAACGGCCAAACGTGCTTTTGAAATGCTGATGAACAAGGAAGCGGATTATTTGATCGGCAGTCCTTATTCGGAAGAAGCTGAATTACGTCGTTATAAACTGCATGAAGAAATTATTCATGGTCCCCAGGTTTTGTTGGATTCCAACTTATTTTTTGTTTTCACAACCAACTCGGATTGTCGTGAATTGGGTGAAAAATTTTCGCAAGAATTGCAAAATGATGAATTTTCTGCTCCCAAAATGGAATTGTTGGTAAAGGATTTGATTGATAATTGGGGCGAAAGATTCAGAGAATCTCCCAGTTTGTTGGAAGAAGAACAGAACAAACAGGATACCTCAAAAGAATCTAATTAATTATATTAAAAAGGTTTCGGCATCGGGATCGGTGGAATCTTTCCGGACAAGTGTTGTTTGAAATCCGGATGAACGGATTCTGCCCATGCTTGGAATTGTTCTAGGGCAAAGCCGGTTAACTGATTTCCTTGAATAATGTTTGTCCCAAAGGGAGCTACTACTTGCTTATTTTTTAAGACTTCAAAGTGTAAATGGGGGCCTGTGGATCTGCCTGTGCTTCCGACATACCCGATCACTTCACCTCTTTTTACGTAAGATCCCACTTTCAAGTCTTTGCGGTATCCGTTCATGTGAGCATAGGCTGTTTTCCAACCGTTCGCGTGTTTAATGCTGATATATTTGCCATATCCGCCTTTACGACCCAATAATTCAATTGTTCCGTCTGCAGCTGCTACAATCGGCGTATTTTTGGGGGCGGCCAAATCGACCCCTTTGTGAAAGATTTTATATTTCAAAATCGGATGAAAACGTGTACCGAACGGGGAAGAAACACGTGCTTTTGCTTTCAACGGACGCTTCATAATTTGTTTGCTGACGCTTCTTCCTTTTGCGTCATAAAATCCTGTTGTTCCGTTTTTGGGGGTATAAACATAGCGGTGAATTTCTTTTGACCCGCCTGTGATACCGACATAAACCAATTGTTTTGAACCGATTTCCAAGCCCCATTCCGTTTGCTTGTATTCGGCGATGACATCAAAGGTTGTTCCAGCTCTGATATCTGAAGAAAAATCAATTTCCCCATCCAAAGCATTAATTATTTGACTTACTAAATTTTCGGGAACTCCATATTTTTTTGCAGATCCGGAAAAGGTTCTTTCCACAACGCCCTCCCAACGAGTTGTCTTTGTTTCAACGCGTCCCGTATGGGAAAAAGGTGTCCAACTGCCGTCAATTTCTTTCAAAACAGAGATGTTTTCGCCTTCTTTTAATGTTAAAGATAGGCCGACTAAATCCTCTTTGTCTTTGAACAGCATTATTTCCATTCCCGGCTTTAAGCTTTTTAAATTGATTAACAATTCCAAAGATTCCACAATGTTCATGCGTTCATTAGCCGGTACTTTTTCTTTATTCAATACGGTTAATAAACTTTCCCCTTTTTGAAGTGCATACGTGTCCATGGTTAATTCCCCTAATTGAACGCGTTTTTCTAATTCACTTAAAGAAACATGTACTTCTTTTTCAACAGGAGCATCCCCCAAATCTTCATGTACTTCTTCTGTTTCTGTAATGTTGTTAAGCTCTTCGTCCGGAACCACTTCCAACACTTCTGGTTCTGCAGGCAATTTTTTGAAGGAACATTTCATCAAAACAGGGAAACTGACAATACATAAAAGCAGCATTAATGCCAAGGAAACATCTATTTGTTTGTGCAGGTGCCACAACCCTAAGCTGTGATAAGCACGTCGATGAAAAAATTGGGTGGCCCGTGTGGCTTTCCGTAATGTTTCTTTTATCTTCATATTTTCATCATAAGAAAATATTTTGGGAAAGTCAACCTAATTTATTAAAAGACATACTTCTTGTTAGATTTTGAAATAATCCTTGATTAGACAAAGAAAACATATTAGTATATATTTATCGAAAAAAAAAGGAGAAAAATTATGTCAGAAATGTATAAATATCCGGAAAAAACCTTAAAAAGTGAAATTCCCTGTGTGGGCGTTGGTTTGCACAGCGGACAAAAAATTACCATGACTTTGAAACCGGCTTCTGTCGGGACAGGTATTGTTTTTGTCAGAACAGATATAACAGATAAAAATAATATCATTCCGGCTACTTATTTGAATGTAGTGGATACTCGATTAAATACATGCATCGGAAATCGAGCAGGGGCAGTTATTTCCACCATTGAACATTTTATGGGGGCTTTGCACGCTTTGGGTGTTTCCAATTTGCGTGTAGAACTGGATGGTCCTGAAGTCCCTTTAATGGACGGATCTGCACAAGATTTTGTTACCTTAATCGAATGTGCAGGATTGGTGGAACAAGATGCGCCTCAAAAGGCTTTACGTGTTTTGAAACCCGTCAAGGTTGAAGAAGGGGATTCTTTTGTGGAATTAAAGCCTGCTCAAAAAGGTCTGAAAATGTCCTTTATGATTGATTTTCCGCAAAGTTCTGTTATCGGACACCAAGAAGAATCATTGGACTTAACGGCAGATAATTTTAAAGTTTTAGTGGCTCGTTCGCGGACCTTTGGTTTTGTGGCAGATGTAGAAAAATTGCGAGCTATGGGGTTGGCTCGCGGCGCCAGTTTGGAAAATGTGATTGCTATTGAAAAAGACGGTGTTATGAATCCGGAAGGTTTGCGTGATCCACACGAATTCGTGGCACATAAATTATTGGATGCGGTAGGTGATTTGTATCAATTGGGAATGCCAGTTATCGGCGTTTTCCGTGGGGAAAAATCAGGACATCGCCATGTCAATCAACTGTTACGTGACCTGATGGCAGATCACAGTGCCTATGAAATTGTCACTTTGGATGAAGTGGAAAAATAGTTCAAGAACGGGGGCTGAAAAGCCCCTTTTTTATTTATTTTCATTTTTTTCTTGCAATTTGAATAAATTTGTGTATAATAT
>JAFYBU010000097.1 GCA_017540065.1 Alphaproteobacteria bacterium | reverse complement strand
GGTAGGACGCACAGGGGCAATGACACCTGTGGCAGATCTGGAACCCGTTAATGTGGGGGGAGTATTGGTACAGCATGCCACTTTGCACAATGCAGACGAATTAAAACGTAGAGATATTCGTGAAGGAGATACCGTTGTCATTCAACGAGCGGGAGATGTTATCCCGCAGGTGGTACGTGTTATTTTAGAAAAAAGACCAAAAGAAAGCAAACCTTTTGAATTTCCGACCACGTGCCCAGTGTGCGGTGCGCACGCCATGCGTGAAGGAAACGACGCGGTCACTATATGCACGGGAGGACTTACCTGCCCCGCCCAAGCCATGGAAAGGTTAAAACATTTTGTATCAAAAGACGCCTTGGATATAGAAGGTTTGGGGGATAAAAATATTGAACAATTTTATGGATTAGGTTGGATTTTAAATCCGGTAGATATTTTCACTTTGCAAGAAAAACACGAATTTGAGCTCCTTTCATTGGAAGGATGGGGACAAAAATCAGCTTTGAACCTTTTTGATGCCATTAACAAAAGGAAAATTTGTCCGTTAAACCGTTTCATTTATGCGTTAGGAATACCAGAAATCGGTGAAGCCACCGCCAAAGATATTGCCGGATATTTTAAATCTTGGGAAAATTTTCAAGAAAATGCCACAGCATCAGATGCCACAGAACGTTTAATGAAAATCGACGGCATCGGAACTGCTATGGCCAAAGAAATCGTGGACTTTTTTGCCGAACCCCATAATCAAGAACTGTTGAAAAACTTACTTTCCTTAATAAAAGTGGAAAATGCCCCGGAAGAAACAGGAAAAACACCTTGGAAAGGAAAGACCTTTGTTTTAACCGGAACTTTATCCGTAGCACGCGAAGAAGTTAAAGCGCGCATCCAAGAATTAGGTGGAAAAGTATCCGGTTCTGTCAGTTCTAAAACTGCCTATGTTGTGGCAGGATCAGACCCCGGCAGTAAATACACGAATGCCCAAAAATTAAATATTCCTATTCTAAATGAAGAAGAATTTAAAAAATTGCTTGACGAAGCTTCAAAATAAGCTTATGATGTTCAAAAAAGAAAGGGGAAAAAGGGTATGAACAATTCTGCGACACCTCCACAAAATCCAAATTATGCACAAACACAAGCACCTGCGGCACCCAATAGCGGTAACGGGGATTTGTATGATGAAATCACAAAAGAAGATGAAGAAGTTGTTTCCACCCCCATAAAAAAGAAGAGACAAACACCTTTTATGTTTTTGGTTGTTTGTTTCATGAAAATAACCTTCTATTTTGATTCTGTAAAACGTTCACATGAATCTTTTTTCCATTTTTTAAGCGGCATTTGGGCCGGTTTTATGGCGTTGATTTATTTAGGGGGAATAATTACGCTCTTCCTGTCCATTTACGCACGGATGAGATTACCCCTTGAATTGGAAAATTTCTTTGAAAGCCATAATCTGAAGTATGAATCATTAAAAATGGCTGATTATTCTTTATCCAAAATCAACGTGTTTAATCTTCATGATGATGAGGGGAAATACCTTATTCCGCAATTAAACATTCATTCAACCTTTGCTGACTTTTTGCAAGGGCGTATCAGAACAGTTACCGCCGAAGGATTAAAGTTGAACTTGAAACAGGATGGTTCTTCGGAAAACGGATTGGAAAATGTATTGGGCGTTTTAGGAATGATGGCAAATCCTATGGAAATGGGATTAGATTTTAAAATTAACGCCATTTCCATTAAAAATGCCGTTTTGTATATTGAAGGTCGGGGGACATCAATCCCGGTTAATTTTTCCATGTCCGGACTTTATACAAAAGATTCCCAAGTTATTATTCCTTTTGCCGTTAATGAAAACTTTTTAAAGATGGAAGCTTCGTTAACCATCAGCGGAGACAAGAGTGATCGGAAGTTGGATTTGACAATTAATTCAGGAAAATTGACCCTGGAAAATCGTCCACCAGAAGATATGCAAGGAAATGTTACCATTCAATTAAGCGAAGATAAGGTAACTGACGTAAAATCAAAATTGAACCTGAATTACGGCCATAGTTTAAAAATTATTGAAACAGCATTAAACAATAAGGATAACGGTTTTGACGGAACACTTTCTTTTGTGTATAAAAACACCGCAGAAAAAGATGCAGATCTAAAACCTTTGGCAAACTTATTTTTTAACTTTAAGGATTTAAAAATTACACAAGATGGGAAAGTTGAAACAACCGCACCTTTACAAGTAAAAATAAATCGCCTGATTTATAATTCTGCTTTGTTAGAAGGCGTCAATTCTGATTTAAAAGGTCAATTGAAATGTTCCTTGAAAGAAGGGGAATGTAATTATACCTTGGAAGAACAAGTCAAAACATTCTATTCAAAAATCACTGTGAAATACAAAGGGCAAAACGTTGAAATTAATGAGGCGGGAAGTCTTTTATTCCGCCCCACCCAAAATACCTTTTTCTTTAAGTTAGCTGATTCGGAAGTTGCATTAAATTGGAATTTGTCAGAAGTTAATTTGGCAGGCTTTTATAATACCCCGACAAACTTTTTGAATTTAAAAACAGATTCTTTACAGATGGTCGGACATTTTTGGGATGATTTTCAAAGAAATAGCTTGGATATAAATGTCCGTGAAGCTTCTTATAAAACACCTTTTTTGGAAATGGAAGGAATAAACTTGCAAGCAGAAAACTTGATGGATGAAACTTCTCCCGTCAGTTTTTCTGCCAGAAATATCCAGACTTCTTCAACATTATTAACTCAACCGGTTTCTGTAAACCTCACTTATACAAACAGACAAATAAAAGCCGATATAAGCGTTGATAATTCTGATGTAAAATTAACGGCAGAAGGTGTTTTTAAGCCTTTCCAAAAAGTGTTTGTCGGACAATTCCGTTTACCGCCTGTTGATTTAGCTGAACTG
Source organism: Alphaproteobacteria bacterium (assembly GCA_017540065.1). Classification (GTDB taxonomy): domain Bacteria; phylum Pseudomonadota; class Alphaproteobacteria; order CAAHEQ01; family UBA3637; genus UBA3637. The sequence continues at coordinate 288 of JAFYBU010000097.1, read as the reverse complement.
CCCTTTATGTTATCCGAATTATCTCCTTTATTTTCCAAAAAAATAACCAATTTATCGGGTAAAGTTATGGCTATGGGACAATTGAATTTTTCAGGTTCAACAAATATAGGCGGACCTTTATATATTGGTTTGAAAGATGTCAGTTTTAACTTTGACGGAACAGAGATTCAAAAAGTAAATAGCGTTATTGCTTTACAATCCCTTGCACCGCTTGTTTCCGCACCGAAGCAAACTATTTCAATCGGAACAATAAAATCACAAGTTCCTTTAACAAATATCATAGGATCT
>JAFYBU010000096.1 GCA_017540065.1 Alphaproteobacteria bacterium | reverse complement strand
TTGATGATTTTGTTAATATCGGGGTCGGCTCAAGCTATGATGCAGGTTGATACAAAAGCCGTGAAAAAAGATCAACCTGTTGATTTTGAATCGGATCACTTAAGTTTTAATCAGAAAACGGGGTTGCTTGTGGCCAGTGGAAATGTTGTTTTGAATCAAAACGGGTCAACTATTCAGACAGAAGAAATTCAATATGATAAAGAGCAAAACATTGTTCATGTGCCAGGGCAGGCCTTTTTGACTTTGTCGGATGGGACAAAAGCTAAAACAAGTCAGGTGCATTTTTTTCCGAATGAAAGTGAAATGATTACCGGGGATGCTGAAGTTGATTTTATTGACGGAACGCATTTATTTACCGATAAAATTATTAGGCGTGATTTGGGAAAAGAAACCGTTTTTAAAAATGCCAGTTATACACCGTGCGATATTTGTGAAGGAAAATCACCTTTGTGGCGTTTGTCCGCAAATACGATAGAAGAAGATGAACTCAATAAAACAATGCGGTTTTGGAACACATTTTTTAAGGTGAAAGATGTGCCGGTAGCATGGTTCCCTTACTTTCAAATGCCAGATCCCAGCGTTAAGCGTAAAACTGGCTTTTTGATTCCTTCAATCGGTAGCAATTCTGAAATGAAAACAATGGTGGGGTTGCCGTTTTTTGTGGATATAGCTCCCAATCAGAATTTAACAATTACCCCCCAAATTTCATTGGTTCACCATCCGTTGGGATTGTTGGATTATGAGGGGGTTTTTGCAGAAAGTGTTTTTAATTTGCATTCCAGTTTAACACAGGATCATGACAAGTCTAAACAAGGACACATCAGGGCCGATTTTGAATATGATCCCAATGATACATGGCGTTTTTACGGGCAATACTATCGAACAACTTCTGATACATATTTTCGTCGTTATAAAATTGATGGCATTACGGAAACAGATTCTTACCTGGCGTCTTTTGCAGGTGCGGAATATTATGGAAACAGAATTCAAGGAAAAGCGGAAATTTTGAATTTTCAAAGTTTAAACGAAGGTGTATCATCCAAGTCCATCCCCATTATATTACCTGTGATGCAGTTGGAATATACTTCTGCTCCGTTGACGGAAAGCGGTCTTTATGCTTTTTCTGAAATATCCAGTGCTTTAATTAATAATCGGGAACATTTTAAATCAAATCGTTTGTCTGTCACACAAGGGGTTCGTTTGCCTTACATCAGTTCCTGGGGGATGACGGCGGAACTGGAAGGAAAGGTTCGCGGTGACGGATACTTTATTGATACGGGAAGTTATAACATAGCCAATAAAGCCAAAAATGATTCTTATTGGGCTGGGCGAATTTTCCCGCAAGCAGTTTTGACCATGGGGTATCCGTTAATCAATCCCGGAAAAAGTTTAACACAAATTATTGAACCCGTTGTTCAGTTGGTTGTCGGTCCAAACGGGGGAAATAAGGATGAAATTCCCAATTCGGACAGTTCTGTTTTTGATTTTTCTGATACGAATTTATTTTCACCAAACAGATTTTCGGGATACGATCGTGTGGATTCCGGAACGCGGGTGAACTATGGGATAAAATGGTCTGTCTATAATCACGGAAAAAACAGGTCTTTACAGGCTTTATTCGGTCAAACGTTTGTTTTGCGGGATGACAGTGAATTGGCAGATGTAATGGGATATGATAATCATTTTTCCAATTATATCGGTCGTATCCGGTTGAATCATAAGTGGGCGACACTTTCGTATCGATTCCGCTTGGATCAGCGAGATTTTCATGCACGTAAACATGATTTGGGATTGGAAGTCGGGGCAGCGCCTTTGCGGTTAGGGGTTAACTATTTATTTCAAAACGCTTATCAATTAGGACAACAAAAATTCGGGGAACAAAAAGAAGTTACTTTTTATGGCAGAACGAAATTGACAAAGAATTTTTCGTTAGAAGGGCGGTATCGGTATAATTTAAGACGTGATCGTGAAGGGCCGTTGAAAAGCGAAGCGTTATTGCGTTATGATAACGAATGTGTGACACTTGATTTTAGTATTGAAAAATCGTTTACTCGGGATAGAAATTATAAGGGAAGTACCTCATTTAATTTCCGATTATATTTAAAAACATTAGGAGGAAAGTGATGAAAAAACTTTTATTGGGGACACTGTGTTTTTTTGCTTTGTCGGTGAATGCCGGGAATTTGCGTGCTATTGTTAATGATGTTCCTGTTTCAGAATGGGATGTCAAAATGCATGCGCGTTTGTTAAAGGCGCAACAACCTGCAGTGTATGAAGGAATGGGGATACAAAAATTAAACAAAGCCGCTTTGGATAATTTGATTGAAGAAATATTAAAAACTCAAAAAGGAAAGGATTTAAACATTACTTTGTCCGAAAAAGAAGTAGATGATGCCATCTTACATTTAGAACAGCAAAATGGTTTATCTGCAGGCGGATTAAAACGATTGTTGGATGAAGCGGGTGTTTCAATGAAAGCTTTACGTAAACAAGTTTACGGTGACTTAATATGGTTGCAATATGTTCGATCAAAAAGTAATCAGGTTGCCAATCAAGTTCCGGAATCAGCCGTAAAAGATCGGTTGAAAAAAATAAAAGCCGATATGTCAAAACCCAGTTATACGGTGGCGGAAATTGTTGTTCCCAGTTTGGAAGAAGCTCAGAGTATTTGGGAAAAATTGCAAGCTAATGAAGGTTCTTTTTCGGAAATGGCTCAAAAATTTTCAACATCCAAAACAGCATCAGCCGGCGGACGTGTCGGTGTAATAGATGAAAATTATTATGGCAAAGATGTTGCCCCTATTTTACGTGAAATGCCGGTGGGACAACTTTCGCGACCCTTGGCGATAAAAGGGGGATATGCGATATTGGTAATGATTGATAAAAAATCAGCTATTACCACTGATTCTATTATGTTGTGGGAATTGGCTCAAGGCGGACAAAAAGAAGGGGCAACGTATGATTCCATCATGGCTGCCGATAATTGCCAAAAATTTATTAAAGAATTACAAAAAGAAGGAGTTCCTGAATCCATTCAACAAGGATGGACGGATCCTGCTCAATTGCCTGACGAATTGAAAGATTTGATGACATCTGCAGCGGTGAATGAAGTTGTGGGGCCGGTACGTGTTCCGCAAGGACAATTATTTTTTATGAAATGTAATGTGCGTTCTCAACGTGTCATTCCGACGATAGATGAGGTGCGCAATCAATTGGAAATGGAACAAATGGAATTGCTTTCGCGTCGCTTGTTAGAGGCGGAAAAACGCAAGGCCGTTATTGAATATAAGGAGTAAAATGCAAACAATCATGATTGACGGAAAAACATTAGCCGCTGAAAAAAGAGCAGAATTAAAAAAACGGGTGGAACGCCTTTTAACTCCCCCGCATTTAGATGTGATTTGGGTTGGGGACAATCCCGCCAGCCAAGTTTATGTAAGACACAAACAACAGGTGGGAGCTGCTGTCGGTATTGAAGTAAAAGTCCACCATTTGCCGGAATCAACACCCGAATTGGATGTATTGAAATTGGTTGAACAATTAAATAAATCAGCTGAAGTGGACGGTATTTTGGTGCAATTACCTTTGCCCAAGCATATAACTTCTGACAATGTTTTGGAAGCAATTGATCCCGCTAAAGACGTGGATGGGTTAACCAGCTTTAACTTGGGGCTTTTGCTCAGCGGACATCCGCAAATGGTGCCTTGTACGCCACAAGCTTGTATGGCTTTGATTGAATCCGTTGAAAAAGATTTAACAGGAAAATTGGCAGTTGTTGTGGGGCGTTCCAGATTGGTCGGTAAACCCTTGTTCCAATTGTTATTGGCAAAACATTGTACCGTATTACAGGCGCACTCTAAAACCCAAAACCTGACCGCTTTGACACGGATGGCAGATATTTTGGTGGTGGCAACGGGTCATGCGGGTTTGATCGGCGGGGCGGATATCAAACCGGGGGCCATTGTTATTGACGTTGGTATTTCTAAAAAGCCGGATGGTTCCTTGGAAGGGGATGTCAAAACAGAAGAAGCCAAAGGGGTGGCCTATGCCATTACTCCCGTTCCGGGCGGTGTGGGACCGATGACGGTAGCCATGTTGTTGGAAAACGTGGTGCAGGCTGCAGAACGCAAGCAAAATCCCGTGGACGAAGATTAAAATAAATATTTTATTTTTTCTTCTTTCTTAATCCGTTCCAATAATCAATACGTTTTTGAATTTCGCGTTCAAAGCCCCTTTCCATCGGTTGATAAAAGGTGCGATGTCCGATTTCATCAGGGAAGTATTCTTGCCCGGAAAAACCGTCTTTTGTTTCCGGATCATATTGATATCCTTTGCCATAACCTACATCTGCCATTAATTTTGTAGGGGCATTTAAAATGTGTTTCGGTGGCATCAATGAATCTGTTTCGCGTGCCACTTTTACAGCTTGATTCCATGCCCGATAAACACCGATAGATTTTGGGGCGGTAGCTAAATATACCACTAATCCCGCCACAGCCAAATCTCCTTCAGGAGAACCCAAACGTTCATAGCTGTTCCACGCGTTGATGGCTTGTACCAATGCCTGTGGATCGGCCATCCCCACATCTTCGGATGCAAAGCGTGTTAACCGGCGCAAAATGTATTTCATATCTTCTCCGGCAGTTACCATACGTGCTAACCAATAAAGTCCGGCATCAGGGTCTGAACCGCGTAAAGATTTGTGTAAAGCGGAAATTAAATTGTAATGCCCTCCGCGATCTTTGTCATAATTGGGCAAGCGTTTTTGTAAAAGCTTTTCTAATTCAGTTTTATCCAAAATTTCATCTGGTGTTGCATATTGGTAAACGGCTTCAATTAAATTGATAAAATATCGTCCGTCTCCGTCCGCTAAAGCATACAGGTATTCACGTCCGATTTCGTCTAACGGCAGCGGTTTTTCCATAATTTTTTCCGCACGTTCGGCCAAAGTCGCCAGTGCTTCTTTATCCAACCGATTCAAAACAAATACTTTACAACGGGACAACAAAGCGCTGTTTAATTCAAAACTGGGGTTTTCTGTGGTGGCACCCACCAATATGACAGTGCCGTCTTCAACATAAGGCAAAAAGCCGTCTTGTTGCGCGCGATTGAAACGATGAATTTCATCCACAAACAAAAGGGTTCCTTGTCCGGATAAACGTGTCCGTTTGGCTTCTTCAAAGACTTTACGCAAATCTGCTACACCCGAAAATACGGCAGATAATTGAACAAATTTCAGATGAACGGTTTCAGCCAAAATACGGGCTATTGTTGTTTTCCCGCATCCCGGAGGCCCCCACAAAATAAACGAAGAAAGTTTTTGGTTTTGAATCATACGCGCCAAAGGGGCCTTTTCGCCCAACAAATGATTTTGTCCGACAACTTCATCTAAATGTGTGGGACGCAGGCGATCCGCCAAGGGTTTTTGTGCTAAACTTTCAAACAAACTGACCATAGGTCAATTATAGCAAACTTGCGAACACAAGGCAAACTTTGATTTATTTCTTTTGAACAGTATTGCCATATGTTTGCTGTGGTTAGCCTGCCCATGAAGGTCTTTTTACTTGATCTTTAGTTTTTACGGGAGTTTCTCTTTTATTGCCGGATTTAAGGAAATCAAAATCTTTAGAATCATCTCGCAATTGTAAACGACCTGGAGGATCGCCTTGATTAAATCGTTTGTTGACAGAATCGGCTGTCATCTGTGTGGCGTTACCACCTCCCGCATTAAAAGCGTAGGCTACAAGAGCTTCTGTTCCCGATAAAACAAACAAAGAAATAGCAATCACACTAAATAAAGCCCAATCTAATTTTCCCATAATCGCCATGAAGGCTAGGCCGACCAAGGCAAAACCGCTTAAAACATATACGATAATGCGTAAATTCACAAAAGTTTTCAGTAATGTTTGAAAACTGCCGAAGAACATTTTTTCTTTTGGAGGAATAAGGGGTACATTTGTAGTCGGTGTAAAGATGGGTTCGCCGTAGGCATCTTTAAGATTCAATGCTTCTTGTTGTTTTTTCCATTTTTGTTGTTCTGTAACAAAATTGAAATTTTTGGAAGCTGCGGTGACAATTATTTCTTCTGACTTTACTTCGTTGGCTTTCATTTTTTTGTAATCAAAGTCCGCCGAATCATCTCTGAGGCTTAGCTTACCCGAATTATCTTTATTGAAAATGTTTTGAACTTTTTCTGCGGTGAGAGAAGCCGGTGTTTTTCCTGTTCCGGCACTGAACATATATTCAATAATTCCTTCGGTTGAAGCTAATAAAAATAGGGAAACAGTAATTGTAACCAACCATTGTAAACGTAGTTTTCCAAAGATGGCCATCAAAGCAACGGCAATTAATCCGAAACAACTGAATACGTACACAACCACACGCGCTTTTGAAAAATCTGTGATGACTGCATCATAGAGTACTTTAAGGGGGCTATACTTTTTACCGAATGAGGTACTTTCTGAACTGGTTGTGGTCTTTGGTGCAGGAACAGTAGAATTGTTCGTAAATATTTGGGGTGTTTCCGAAGGTTGTTTGGGGGTGGTATCAATAGGATTGTCCAAACGTATTACTTTAGGAGGTCCGTCATGGTCATCGTATATTATCTTTGTGCCAGCTGGGATAAATACGCCGTTATAATTTAAATCGGATGTAGTGTGACCTAAAGGTGGGGGATCCAAACGTCTTGCCAACTCGTTTACTGGATCTTGGAAGCCCGAAAAAGAACCGGGGGTTAAAATGATTGGTTTTTCGGGAAGCGATAGTTCTGACGCTGGGTATTGTTGTTGGAATCTGGTAATCGGGTCAACAGGTTTGGCATAAGGTGATCTATCCATTTCTTCGGGGGAAAACATAAGTGGAGCTGATCGTGCAATTTGATCTGCATAAGGACAGACAAACTGTCCTGTTGACGGGTTATAACCATATCCTTTTTGTTCCATAAGATACATGCCCAATTCTCCCCGATCCTTAAATGTTTTTCCATCCATTTGCCATACTTCACCATTGTATCGTAAAAAGTCGTCTGGAACCGGAGTCATAAAAC
>JAFYBU010000095.1 GCA_017540065.1 Alphaproteobacteria bacterium | reverse complement strand
GCGTGCCCTACCCCTGTAATTGTCTTTTTAATTTGGTTCGGCGTATATTCACCCACCGGGATTTTTTGAATAGCCGGCACACACAAAACTACACCACGCGCTTGTCCCAATTTCAAAGTAGAATTGGGATTTTTATTGACAAAAGTTTCTTCTACCGCGCAGGTATCCGGTTGCCATAATTTTATCACGTCCGAAAGGGAATCAAAAAGTTCCGCCAACCGATTCGCCAAAGGAAGTTTATCATCAGGATTAATCGTACCTGCGGCCAAAAATTGAAAGGTGTTTCCTTGTTTTTCAATCACACCCCACCCTGTGTGTCTGAGGCCCGGATCCAATCCCAAAATCCGCATAAGTCCCCCCTTCGGATTTTAATTAAAGTTGAGCCAAAATATCGTCCGGAATATCAGCGTTAGTGAAGACGCGTTGTACGTCGTCATCTTCGTTTAATTCTTCCACAAAGCTCATCAACTTTTGAGCTGTTTCCAAATCAGCCACAGGCGTTTCCACCGTCGGACGCCAATCCATACGTGCCGCATTCGGTGTGCCGAATTTGGCTTCCAATGCTTCACGCACAGCCCCTAAATCTTCCGGTTTGCAAGTAATTTCATGGGTCGTTTCCGTTGTTTGAACATCATCCGCCCCGGCTTCCAATCCGGCTTCAAACATGGCATCTGCCGAAGCAACAGCCACAGGAAATTCAATATATCCCACGTGTTCAAAGTTAAATAAAACCGTATCCCCAAAAGAACCACCGCGTTTAGTAAACAAAGAACGTAAATTAGGAGCTGTTCTGGAACGGTTATCTGTCAAAGCTTCAACAATAACGGCCACGTGACCGGGACCATATCCTTCATAACGAACTTCTTCATAATTGGATGTATCAGCACTTTGTGACCCTTTAGCAATAGCGCGTTCAATGTTATCTTTGGGCATATTTTCACTGCGTGCATTTTGGATAGCCAAACGCAAACGAGGATTTCCGTCAGGATCCGCACCACCTGTTTTTACAGCCACTGTAATTTCACGAGCAAGTTTTGAAAAAATTCGTGCACGGGCTTTATCTTGAGCACCCTTGCGATTCATAATATTTTTAAATTGTGAATGTCCTGACATGTTAAAATCCTTTCAATGTTTGTGGTATTATATCATATTTTATCTGTATTTTCAAGGGTATCGCCCAAAATAATAGGGCGACAGCTGATTGCTTTATTTACATCTGTTTCCACCAAAAGTGCGCACAGAGTAGAACTTTCAGTGGCAGGTTCAAAACGCATCCGTTCTGTTCCTAAACCAAAATGTGAAAATGCGGTTTCACGTGTCATCCCGATAACAGAAGTATAATCCCCACACATTCCTACATCTGTTTGATACGCTGTTCCGCCGGGTAAAATATGCGCATCATTGGTGGGAATATGCGTATGCGTTCCAATAACCAAAGCTGCTTTACCATCCAAAAAATACCCCATTACAACTTTTTCTGCCGTTGTTTCCGCATGATAATCCACCACTAAAATATCATATTCCGATTGATGTTCGTCAATAAAAGTTTGCATTGTTTTAAAAGGATCACTGAGTTCCAATTTTGAATTCATAAAGGCTCTGCCCAAAATTTGCGCCACGCATAAACGTTGTCCGGCAACGTTGATTACCTGATACCCTTTGCCAACCGTATCTGACGGATAATTCATGGGACGCACCAAAACATTTTCATCAGCCCAAATTTTAACAATATCCATTTTGTCAAACGTATGATTTCCCATGGTAATCACATCAGCACCGGACCGAATTAAATCCTGATAAGTCTTGGGTGTCAACCCCAAACCGTGAGCAGCATTTTCACCATTCATAATGACTGCATCTAACGCATATTTTTCACGCAACATCGGAACATATTGGGCAACAGCTTTACGCCCCGATTGCCCCATTACATCACCGCAAAATAAAAACTTCATTGATGCAAACTTTCAGCCAACACGTTCACCTTGACCGCCAAGTTTTGAATACTTTCGGCAATTAAATCATTGTTTTGTTCCAAAATAGAAGCATTCGTTGCTTTTTCAAGATGATTTTTTTCTTCTGCCAACAACAAACAAATCATGGCCAACAACTGTCCTTCCTGCATAAAACCGATGGACTTTGTAAGGGCTTCAGCCTTTTTATCCAATTGATCTGCCAATTCGCGCATATGTACTTCTTGACCATCATTACAGGAAAATTTATAGAAACGCCCCCCGATTTTCAATGATACAACTGCCATTATTCTTCCCCTTTTCTGTAATTTGCAATTGCCTGATCCAAACGATCATAAGTCCTTTGAATTGCCAAACGAAGTTCTATTATCTTTTCATTGGCAACACCACGTTCTCTTTTTTGTTCATGAACAGCAGATTCCAATTTCAAAACTGCCTGTTCCAAGGAAGTAATTGCATTTTTAATCTTATCCATCAGCTCTTCTCCTTTAGTTATTGACAGTATAACTATTTTTTCAGAAAAGGTCTAGTCTTTTTTTAAGGAAAAATAAAATTATAAACTTCGGCGAGATTTCAGGGCCATTTGCAGGGTACCATCATCCAAATAATCCAATTCACCGCCCACGGGAACACCACGCGCCAATGTGGTCAATTTGACCGGATATTTTTCAATTCTTTGCGCAACATAATGCGCTGTCGTTTGACCATCCACCGTGGCAGGTAAAGCCAAAATAACTTCTTCCACTTCGCCCGATTGAATACGTTCCACCAATTGAGAAATACGTAATTCTTCCGGTCCGACACCGTTAATGGCAGACAAAACGCCCCCTAATACATGATAGACGCCATGGAATATGCCTGCCCGTTCCAACGCCCACAAATCTGCAATATCTTGCACAACACACAGCTGTTTTTTATCACGGCGTGCATCAGAACATACCGAACAAGGAACATTTGTATCCCGATTTCCGCAAACGGGACATTCTTGAACTTTATCCAATACTTCTTGCAAAGTTTGGATCATGGGTTCAATACGCACCTTAGGTTGATTAAGCAAAGACAAAACAGCCCGTCTGGCCGACCGTGGTCCCATGGTCGGCAATGTTGAAAAAATTCCAATCAGACGTTCTATTTCTTTTGCGGGCATTTATTAGAAAGGCATTTTGAAATTAGGAGGCAAACCCAAAGAAGCTTGCATCTTTTGCATTTCCGTATTCATATAATCTTCGGCCTTTTCGCGAGAATCATTAATGGCAACAACCAATAAATCTTCCAATGTTTCTGTATCATCCACAACTGATTTGTCCACATGAACACGTAAAGCATTTCCTTTGCCGGTCAACACAACAGTGACAGCACCATTGGCTGCATTTCCTTCAAATTCTTGTTCTGCCAATTTCGTTTGTAAAATGGTCATTTGAGATTGTACTTTATGGGCTTTTGCCATTAATTCACCAATGTTTTTCATTTAAGTTCCTTTCTTGTTTCTGGCTGGTAAGTAGATTCAACTTAGCTTATTTTCACAAAAAGAGCAAGAATTATTTTCGGGCAAACGTTCCTTATCCCCAAAGATACAAAAAATCCCGCAGAAAAAACTGCGGGATTCGAAAAATTAAACTGTTATACTAAACAAAACGAATTGCTAACACTTCGTATGATTTTGTTCCTTTGGGTGTTTGAACTTCCACAATATCCCCTTTGACTTTGCCAATCAAAGCCTTGGCAAGCGGAGAAATATAAGAAATCAACCCTTTTTCCAAATTAGCTTCATATTGCCCGACAATTTGGTAAGTTTGTTTTTGATCTGTATCTAAATCAGACACATCCACTGTGGCTCCAAATAAAACCGCATCCCCTGACAAAGTTTTGGGGTCAATGACTTGAGCACGAGAAAGAGCCGCTTCCAAATCTTGAATACGCCCTTCAATAAAACTTTGTTTTTCACGTGCTGTTTGGTATTCGGCATTTTCGGATAAATCCCCATGCCCGCGGGCTTCTTCAATAGCGGCCACAATAGCAGGTCTATCTTCAAATTTTAACTTTTTTAATTCTTCGTTCAATTGGTCATATCCAACCGAAGTCATTGGTACTTTATCGGCCATTCGGACCTCCTTTTTTTAAGTAAAACAAAATACCCCACGCTTTTGTGGCGGCATTGAGCTATATATAGCACAAAAATTTTTGATTTGCAAGTTTTTTTATTTTTCAAATAAATCGGCTTGAATCACAGAGGGTTTTTCCGGTTCTTTTTTATTTTTCAAAGGAATAACTTTCATACTGCCGTCAGCAAAAGTCAAATTCATTTGAGCATGTTTTTCAGCCTCTGACACAGAAGAAAGCACATGTCCACCAGAACTTACCAGCGCAAATCCCCGTTTCAAAACATCTTGATAAGAATAGGAATTCAAAAGCCGACCCAAAGCGGAAACTTTTTCCGTAGCATTTTGAAACATAACGGAAAAAGCACGATTTAAGCGCCCCGACGAATCATCCAAACGTTGAATAAACAAAGGAATAATTTCACTTAAATTAGGTAATGCATGTGCCAAAGATTGCACTTTAAGTTGTTTTTCTTGAACCAAACGTAATAAACCGGAACGTAAGCGTCCCCCGAAATCTTGTGTTTGACGAAGCAAATCGGCACGTAAAGGAACCGCTTTTTCTGCCGCCCCCGTGGGTGTCGGCGCCCGCAAATCCGATACATAGTCAATTAAAGTCGTATCTGTTTCATGTCCCACCGCAGAAATAACCGGGATTTCAGATTCATAAACCGCACGCACAACGCATTCTTCATTAAACCCCCACAAATCTTCCAAAGAACCGCCCCCGCGCGCCACAATCAAAACATC
>JAFYBU010000094.1 GCA_017540065.1 Alphaproteobacteria bacterium | reverse complement strand
TTGGGTGTGAGTGCTGGCTGGGGGTTTGGGGGCTAGCCCCCAGGAACTTAACGTAATTTTATATGGCATTAGTGAAATTCTTGAACGATAGATCAAGGCGGTTCGGCAGGTACAATTGCTAGTCCAAGTCGTGCAACTTAAATCCTCGTTTTTGGTATGTTCGGCTTGGCGACATGCTCACACCTGCCGAATTTCACAATGCAATAGCAAAAGAGTGGAGATTTTTTGAGTGATTTTCTCAAAAAATACTACTCGACTATTGCATTGTGGAAAGCCCTCTAAAAAAAATGAAAAAAGAATATATTTAAGGCGATATTTATCGCCTTAAATATATAGAAAAGAGTAAGCAGGGGGTAAAAAGTAGATTTTAAGCTGATATATAGCTATTGAAGGGCATTTTCTTTGGTCTAATTTTTTATACTTTTTGGTCTAATTTTTTATACCTTTTGGTCTATTTTTTTTTGACCTTTTGGTCTAATTATGATAAAATGGAAATACAAAAATATAGGAGAAAGGTGATAATATGCCAAAACAAAAAACTGAAAACGAAATAATATATAACGGTAAAAGTCGATGGAGAAACCTAGATACAGGTGAAATAATAGAAACTGATGAAGTCATAAAGAAAACTCCTAGAAATGGTTTTATGATCACATATTTAACTGCAATCGTTCAATTAATAGATAGTTTAGGTAATAAAAAAATGCAAGTTGTAAAATACATATTAGAAAACATGGACAAATCAACAAATACGTTAATTATAACTACAAGAGAATTGACCGAAAAAAGCAAGGTATCTAGACAAACTGTAATAGACACATTAAAAACACTGGAGCAAGCCCAAATAATTACTAGAAGAACTGGAGCAATAATGATACATCCAAGCCTTGTTCATCGTGGTAAAGATACAAAAGAGAAATACTTACTTGCTAGATTCGAAGATTTTAATAATAATAAGGCTCCAATTAATGCAGTTGAATAAACCGCCCAAGAATTGATTCTAAGGCGGTTTTACCTTTCCATATCATATCCTCGTTGTTTAGTCATTTCGTTTTTATGTTCACGCTCAAAGTAATCCTCTACTTCCCTTCCAACTAGTTCATTCTTAACAAGCCCTCTAAACGTTTTAAATTGCTCTTTAAAGACTTTTTTCGTTTGTTGATATAAAACCTTTACGTTTATCTTCAAATCGTTTATATGAGCTTGTAACGAGCCTATTTTTGTATGTAATTCTTTATTTCTCTCTCTCAACTCCGCATTAATCTGATGAGATGCTTTTAAATTGTTAGACAAGCCCTCTACTTGCAGGTGTAATTTTTTATTTTCTTCCACCAAATCTGTACTTTGCAAACGTTCATAATCCCTTTTGACCATATAGGCAGCGTTCACCATTTTTTGTACTCTTTTCAATTCGTTCGTTCCAATAATCCAATTCCCAGTGTTTTTGGTTATCGTTTCTGTTTTAAATAATCCTTTTTTCACAACCTCTGTTTTTTTCTCTTTCCCTTTTGCATTGATTTTGATTTCTTGTGGTAATTGTTCACTGAGATCTAAAAGCTTTTTCTTTTTACTTTCAAATTCTTTATCTAAAGATTGGATTTTTCTCTCCAAGTCTTTTTCTTTTATCTTTACTTCCGCATCCATCGCCTTTTTTTGTTTCTCTATTTCTAGAGAATGCTTTTTTAAATCCTTAACGGTATCAACACCAATCGTTTTATCATTTAAAATTCCATCTTTGTAGATGTGTGGTATTTCCTTTTTCAAAAATGTATCTAAATCTTGGTGGAATGTCTTTAAATCTTTTCTTGTTAAAACCTCTTTGGCTGAAACTTTTTCCCGTTGTTTTTTCTCGTCCCAAACAACAGGCATAAAAGCAAAATGCATATGAGGTGTTGTTTCGTCCTTATGTACGTTAGCGGACAATACATTTTTTTCACCGCCATAACGATTCGCTAAAAACTCATAGGTTTTTTCAAAAAATTCACGTTGTTCTTTTTCTGAAGTCCCCTTCAAGTTTTCTGGTAACGTAACAACCCAATCACTACAAACTTTTACATCTTTCCGATTCAAACAATGTACTTCACGTAATCGATCATTCATGCGGGAAAGTGTATCTCCTTCTTTTTCGCATAAATCATAATTTAAATTTGACCGCTCATTATCAATCTCTTGATTCGAATGATTTTCTGTTTTTCTGTCCCAATGAATCGATAATCCTTGTACGCTGCCTTTTGTATATTTTTCTACATGAGCCACAAGTAAGCCCCCCTTTTGGTAATCAACATAGCACGAAGATTGAGAGAATCCAATAATTTGGTCTAGCACGTTATACCAAATTTCATTTGGACGTGCTCTGCGAGGCTCGTTGGCTTCGCCAAACCATGCCTTGCATGGCAAAAAACCCTCGGACTTTGTCCGAACCTACAAGGGGAACTCTTCCCCTTGACCCCATCAATCGAACTCCCCAACCCCTCAATCCTTGAGGGACTCCCTCGCCGGTTGGCAGGCCAAAACGTTTGACGTTTTGACAGGCCAAGAGGTTGAAGAATCAATTGCACGTGTCAATTCCTTAATGCTCCTTTCATGGATCAGCACAAACCGCTGACCCCTTCCAGTCCGCTTACCATTGACACTTACCGCTAATTTTTCCTTTTCCAACAATCGCTTTGCAAATTACTCCAAACATATGTGTTTCCTATTCGAATGAATATAAGAGTAAAGTACATAATAAATATGAAATATACCTTCAACCTTCAACTGTTACCCCTAAAAAGAACCCTATCCAACATTAGGGTTCTTTTTTCATACCAAGCCAAAAATAAAAAAGGCTTATCCAGTTATATACACATTTTTGTCCCCTGCATACACTACTTATGTACAACTGCCTACTTGATAAATTGCCATACAACAGAGTGATTGAAAGGGGATTTTATGAATTATTCATTTAATAAATCTGATAAATTAATCCCTTTTAAAAAGAACTACGGGTGTTCAAAAACAGCCTGTAGGGACCCTTGTAGTTCAATACCAATAAAAAAGTCAAAATCCTATATAG
>JAFYBU010000093.1 GCA_017540065.1 Alphaproteobacteria bacterium | reverse complement strand
TTGGCTGTTCAAGGCGGTTCAAAAACAACACGCCATATCGACGGGTTATTGGATGCCTTAAAATTTGACTATGATGAAAAACCCAGACTGGTACATCGCTTAGATAAAGAAACTTCCGGGATTTTGGTTGTTGCCAGAACTGCCCAAAGTGCCGGATATTTCAGTAAATTATTCAAATCAAAAGATATTCATAAAACATATTGGGCCTTGGTTGATGGTCTGCCCAAACCCCCGAAAGGAAAAATTGAAGCCCCCTTAATTCAAAAAAGAACCGGGGCTAAAACAGATACGCGCACGATAGATGAAAATGGTCAAGAAGCTGTTTCTTTATATGCTGTTCAAGATCATTTGGCGGATAAAGTCAGTTGGTTACAAATGAGCCCTTTGACGGGCAGAACACACCAATTGCGTATTCATGCAGCGGAAGTATTAAAAACCCCCATTTTGGGAGATGATCGGTATGGAAAAAGAAGCAGTTTAACGGATGACTTACCCGATAAGATGTACTTGCATGCCCGGGCCATTTCTATTCCTTTGATGAATAAAAAAGAGTTGGTTGTTGAAGCCCCTTTACCAAAACATTTTGAAAAAGCTTTTCAATTGTTCGGATTTTCGGAAAAGAACGTAGAACCTTTATTTTTAAGGAGACAAAAATGATAAAAAAATTTTTTCTTACTCTTTTAATCCTGTTTGTTTTACTGGTCATCGGACTGGTTGTTTTCTTGATGACCTTTGATTTGAACCATTATCGCAGTTTTGTCGAAACTTTGGCCACAAATGCTTTGGGGCGCCCTGTGAAAATTCAATCTTTATCCACAAAGCTGAGCCTGGTCCCGACTATTAATGTGGTCGGTGTGCAGATTTTGGACGACAATCAAAATTTACCTGTTTTATACATCCCCAAATTAGAAGCTATCGTTGAATTAACACCATTGATTCACGGACAAGTCACAGTCCCCAAAATTAACGTACCGAAAGCTAACTTCATATGGATGCAAAACATAGAAAAAAGTAATTCGACGGCTTCAGAAGATAAACCAAAAGCAAAGGTTGTCAGTTCTGTTTCTTCCAAAAATTCAAAAAAGCTTTGGATAGACACCGTTTCCATTGATGAATTGAATTGCAGAATCGGGAAAGACAATCCTTATAAAGTAACCATTGATAAATTTTCATTAAAGGAACTTTCCAAATTTTCATTCAATGTCATTTATGATAAGAAAACAATCAGCGTTGCCGGAAATTTAGGATCTGTGTTAGAATTACCGTATAAGGTGAAATTGCCCGTTGATTTAACCTTAAAACAAGGCAAGAGTTCATTCAAACTTAACGGCAGAATTGATGATTTACCCCGTTTACAAAAAATGCATTTCCAAGTTGTTCTGAATATTGATAATTTATCAACATTTTTGAAAAGTTGGAAAATTCAAAACAATAAAATCCCCACTTCGACAATGAACGTAAAATTTTCAATAAACGGTGATTTAAACAAAATGACTTTAACAAAAGCATCATTAGAAATAGGTAAAAAAGATTTTGTTCTTAACGCCGACGGAACATTGAAACAACTGACAAAAGATTTCACGGCAGATTTGACGACATCAGCCACATTGGCAAACGGTTCTTTGAGTCAATTATGGGGCGTTAAACCGTTTGAAGCTACCTCGGTTGTTCAACTGTCAAAGACAAAAGCCATTTTTTCGGATATTGTCTTTAATGCCGCAAAATCAGACGCAAAGGGTGACCTTTCGATTGATTGGCAAAAGACACCCATTTATATCAAGAGCAATGTGACCAGTACCTATTTGGATCTTAATGACATCATAAACAGTTCGGAAGCTGTTAAAAATGCCGCTGGAGTACAGTCTCAAGCAAAAAAAACAACAGGAAAAAGTCCTTTTGTTTTAAGTACGAAAAAACTTCCCTTTGATGTGTTGAAAAAAGTCAATGCGGATGTAAAATTAGATGTCGCGCATTTAAAATTTTCAAATCATATTCCTGATTACGCCGCCGTAAAGGGTTCTGCCAGTATCAAGGATGGAAATTTAACTTCCCCCCTGGATGTTCAAGTTTTGGGCGGAAAGGTTAACAATCAGATAACTGTTAATGCAAACAAGAAAAAAGTTTCTGTTAAGACCCTTGCTAACGGAATACAACCAGATAAGATAAAAACGTTAGCAAAGGATATTAAAGGAACCAGCACAAATATTGATCTAACATTGAACGGACAAGGGGACAGCTTACATGATATTGCAGGTTCTTTGGACGGCAAATTGGTTGTTGAATTAACAAACGGTCAAATTATTAATAAATGGTTCAATACGTTACCGGCAACCTTAAATGTTATTAAAGGCAGAAGTAATATCCTGTCTTTTTCCACCACCGATCAAAAAACAGATTTACTCTGCGGTGTTATAAATATGTCAATTAAAAAAGGTATCGCCTATAGTAACAATCAAATAGCTTTGGAAACAGATACCTTAAATTTTGTTGTCAACGGACAGGTTAATTTAAAAGAGGAAACAATTAATTTGAAGATGATTCCGTCCGTCAGTCAAACCCGCGGAATGGCAAACCAATTGTTGGAAACAACTCAGGCCATCAGCTTGGTCGGACCATGGACAAAAATAACAACAAAAGTGAATACGGGAAAGGTCGTGGAAAATTTGGCAAAAATAGCCGAACAAAAGTTGACGGGAAATAAAACGCAAAATACTTCCTCTTCAACAGCCGGTTTGTGTCAAAAAGCTTTGGGCCGTCCTTTAAGTAAAGCCGTGAAAACAACACAAAAAACAACTCCCACCCCAAAAACAACCACTCCGACAACGCCTGCTAAAAAGCAGAAGCCTGACTTGAAGCAACAACTGATTCAATCTTTGTCTCAGGCATTAGCAGGATCACAATGAAACATTTCACTGTTTCGGGACGTGTTCAAGGAGTCGGTTTTCGTGCTTGGGCACAAAGACATGCCGAGAAGTTGAATTTATCCGGATGGGTCAGAAATCTATCCGACGGGCGTGTAGAGATAATGGCAGAAGGATTAGAAACAAACGAGTTGGCCTTTTGGCAAGAATGTCAAAAAGGACCTTTGTTTGGTAAGGTCATTGAAATAAAGTGGGTCAATGTTCCTGTCGCAGCCGAACCACCGATTGAAAAAGGTGTATTCAAAATTGTAGCCAGCGTATAAAAAGCTTGATTTTTAAGTGAATTTTTTGTATTATATTCTCAATCAACAAAAGGATTTAAAATGGCAAAGGAAATTTTATTAACCGGTGACAGACCCACGGGGCAACTGCATTTGGGACATTATGTTGGTACTTTAAAAAAACGTGTTGAATTACAAGATAATCCCTTGTACAAATTGTATGTTTTTATCGCAGATTTACAAGCGCTTACAGATAATGCCAGAGACCCTGAAAAAATTCGCAGAAATTTAATTGAAGTAGCTTTGGATTACTTATCAGTCGGAATTGATCCCAAGAAAACGACAATCTTCGTTCAATCACAAATTCCCGAACTGACAGAATTAACAACATACTATATGAATTTGGTCACATTGGCAAGACTTCACAGAATTCCAACCATCAAATCGGAAATCATTGATCGTAAATTCGGGGAAAGTATTCCCGCGGGTTTTTTAACCTATCCCGTCAGCCAAGCGGCAGATATAACTGCTTTTAATGCAAAATATGTACCGGGTGGTGAAGATCAGGAACCCATTATAGAAGTAACTCGAGAAATTGTGCGTTCTTTCAATTCAATATATGGGGAGATACTGGTTGAACCCAAAATGATATTACCGGAAAATGAAGTATGCAGACGTTTGCCGGGAACTGATGGAAACGGTAAAATGAGTAAATCTTTGGGAAACGCTATTTATTTGGCAGATGATCCTAAAGTTGTTCAAAAAAAGATTATGGATATGTACACTGATGCTCAACATTTGCGCGTGGAAGATCCGGGACATTTGGAAGGAAATATTCCTTTTATCTATTTACGTGCTTTTTGTAAACCGGAACATTTTGTAAAATATTTGCCAGAATATGAAAATTTAGAAGCCATGGAACAACATTATCAAAAAGGCGGCCTGGGCGATGGAAAGGTTAAGAAGTTTTTGAATGCTATTCTTCAAGAAGAACTGACACCAATTCGCGAAAAACGTCATTATTATGAAGCCCATATTGATGAAGTTTATGATATTTTAGAACGAGGAAGTAAGGAAGCCAGAAAAGTGGCCCAAGAAACCTTGAAAAAAGTACGTGAAGCCATTGGAATCGAATATTTTGAAGATACTACCTTACGTCAAATGTATCACGAAAAATATAAAGCAACAAAATAGGAATTATCTTTCCGGCTCAATATCGATCACAACATATTCGGATTTAGTGCCCGTTTTGAATTTTATTGCCCAATTGGAAATACCGGATGTGACAATAAAGTCTGTTTTATTGCGTCTTTCATAGCCATAGACAGAATCGTTTACCCCGATCCATTTTCCCACCCAATTAAAGGGAAATAATTGTCCACAATGTGTATGGCCAGACAAAACTAAATCCACTTCGGATTTTGCTTGATTTTCATAATCAGCCGGTTGATGATCCAAAACAATCATGTATTTATCTTTATCCAGATTTTTTACTAATTCATCCATGGATTTTCGCCCTGCTCTTCTTTCTTTTACTTCGGAAAAATCGAGGCGCCCAATCAAGTAAAAATAATCATTGAGCTGTATTGTTTCATCTTGCATAACAATGATACCGTTTTTTGTCAGTTCATTTATTAAATCCCAGAGGCCAAAACCGCGATGAGAAGCCCCGTAATATCCTTTATCATGATTCCCCAACACAAAATAAATACCATATTTCGTTTTCATCTTTCCCAGAGCTTGAGTTGATTTTATCATGTCTTCTTTTGTAGTATCATCATCCACATAATCCCCCACGACAACAACGATATCCGGATTTTGTTGTTGCATCTTTTTTAAGTGTTTTTCGAAACCATTGGCACCGAAGGTTGTCCCTATATGTGAATCGGCAAACATCACTATTTTAAGCGGTTCAACCGTTTTAGATGTTTTTACCGTATAGTTTACCTGCCAAGCATGATGATTCAAATACCAACCTGTTGATAAAATAATTACACTGGCGGCAATAGCAACCCATCCTGCATAATAATGGTGAAATGAAATTTGAAAAATTTTTTTTAATATCCAAAAAATAAAATCACTTACGGCCCAAATCATTGCAACATAAATGCCACAAATAACAGCGTTAATAAAATTAAAACAAAACGTGGCCAGCCCCATTAAAGCAATAACTGTCCAAGAGCAAATCAAAAACTTTTGTAATTTTGTTAAACCGAAAATAAAGCTCGGATTAAAAAATTTCGGCACACGTGTTCCGAGATACGATAGTGATATTCCCAAAGACGTAATCGTAACCCACATAATTACTATCCACAATGTCATCATTTTATCCTTTCTGTAATTGCGGTTATTTTAATGCTTTATTGATTAAAATTCAAGAGTTCAGTTTTTATGACCAAATGCTTCGTTAATAACCGAACGTAATTTCCGATATAATAAATTACAGTAATAAAGTTTTATACCTTGTTGTACGCTTTTTTTCCTTAATCTTTTGGCGTATTTTTCAAGGACAAACAGATCTAAACCATAAAGCCAATCTTCCCTTGAAAAAGGGGTTTCTTGAATAAAAAATTTCAACAAATTAACCGTATACCTTGTCCGGAAAAAACGATGCTGTTCCGCGTTCGTCAATAAGAATCGTATCAGGTCTTCGGTAGGAATGCCCAAACGAAAATTTTCAAAATCAATAAATGATTGCAATTCACCTTCTTTGATAATGATATTTTTGAAGTGGAAATCACCATGAATAATTTGAAAAGTCGGTTGATAAGAAAAATCTTTTTGAATGGCGCTTAAATCTGTTTTCAAAAAAGAATAAGGGGATTGGATTTTTTCGTAATATTCAATCGGTCTTTTTTGAGGTAAAAGCTCCCTGGTCTTATTTTTATTAATTAAAGTCAAAAACGACAGGTAAGCAGAAATAATCTGCTTTAATGTTTTGGAAGATAACTTTTCCAGAAAATAATTTTTTCCTTGAATCCATTTCAAAACAAAGACACGATATCCCCATGCCTGTTTTTCAAAAAGTAATGTCGGACAAAATGCGTTCCCGGAAATATCCTTCAGATTATTGGATAAAAGTTCCTTGCGTTTCGGCGTATTTTTTAATTTGACCAAAAATTCACCATCTTCGTTTTTAACATAGTAATTCAAAGAGCAAGAACCCGTTTCCATGGGAATAATTTCTTGCGGTTTTTTAAGGCCAATTTGCGTAAAGTCGAAAGTCTGCATCTTTTTCTCCTTTCGGGAGAATAGCATAACTTACTATATCTTGCAACCACTAATTAAATTTTCGAAAAAATCTTATAAAAAACCCCGCCAAAGGCGGAGTCTTTTATTACTCAGATATTTTAGAAATCATACCTTAATCTGACAATTCCCGTGTATTCTTGATAATCTTTACGATAAGCCCCCATAAGGCTGGTTCCAAGGGTTAAATTGTTACCTAAATATGTATTCAAGCCCAAACTGAATTCACACCCCAAACGAGGTAAGCTCTCCCCGCGAACAATATAACTGGAACCGTTGGACAAATCAATAAATGTATTATCGTTGGGAGATTTTACATCATAGCTTAATCCCATATAAACTTCCGGACTGATCTTACCAAAATCTTGAGTGTAACGAACACCGGCAACAGCACGTGCATAATTCGTGTTTGACTTATGAACATATTGATCAGCAGAATCCTTATACCCTCTGCGTCTGACATGATAGTACCGCATTCCAACTTCCGGAATCAGGTTCTTAAATTGATAACCAATCGTTGTTGCAAGAGTTGTTGTATAAACATCATAGCTTGCCTTATACATTGTTTCCAATGCGGATCTTTCTTCATCATAGTCGGAAAGCCCGTAAGAAGTCAGCATATTCACAAACCAATTGTCAAACTTATATTCTCCATACACAAAACCAATAACCGTATCCACGTCCAAATCACGTTTGTACATATCGATTTTTGATTCATCATAATGCAGTCCGAAACCAATGTCTAAATTCGGAATGATTTTTTTCTGAATACCTGCAATAATTCCCTTGTTATAGGATTTTTGCTTTTCAAAAACGTCCCCGGTACTTACTTTTGACTTTCCAATATATGGTTTTGCCCATATAGATACATCGGAAAACACATCACCCGCGGATACACCAATCGGATCACGATATCCAGGAAAATAACTGTCTACAGCACGGAACAATCTGCTGCTGTCATTCATAACATGATCATGAATAACAGGTGATTCTGATGGAGCAAGGCGCTTTATTTCAGATATTAAAGCATCTGCATCATTTTGTGCCAAAGCAGCCAATTTGTTCGCAATATCAGAACCGACTGTACCAGATTCAAATGTATTGGAGTCAACGTAAGCCTTGGCAACACCTGCTACCCATTTTGCTCCCCCGTCTTCAAGAACAACATCTTCTGCCGTTTTTGTCAAACTGATATTGTATTTTCCGTTCTTATCAGCTTTTTCAAAATGGTACATTTTGTTATCAAAACTGTCAGCAAAATTATTAAAGTCTGAATTATCAGCCGTCAATAATTGCAAGGAAGCCGTTTCACCAATGTTTACCAATCCTTGTGCCAAGGTTGCTTGCAATTTTGCACCTTCGGCGACAGAAATGTTTTGTGCAACTAAATGCCCGTAATCCGACAGGCTGTTAATCGACAACAACAAACTGGAATTGGCATCGAAGCTGGCTGTTTTTACATTTGCAACTTGATTACCCAAATCAAGTGTTCCGCCAATTACATTCAAAGTCGTATCTGCAGCCAAATTATCAGCACCAGAAATCTTGACACCATTGACATTAACAGTATTACCGGAAACAGCGGCGCTTAAAACATAGTCTGCATTAACATTCATAATACCTGTTCCAGTAACTGTTCCCAAAGCAACACCTTCTTTGATGTCCAACGTACCATTGTTGATGATATTATCAGTGATGGTCGTGTTTGTTAATTCAACTTTACCTTCGTT
>JAFYBU010000092.1 GCA_017540065.1 Alphaproteobacteria bacterium | reverse complement strand
TCATGAAAGTCGCCGAATTGACAACCAATTACGTGGTCGTTCGGGACGTCAAGGGGATCCCGGTCTGTCTAAATTTTATGTATCATTAGAGGACGACTTAATGCGCATTTTTGGTTCGGAACGCATCGGTCGTATTTTAAAAACAATGGGATTAAAAGAAGGACAATCCATCGTTCATCCTTGGATCAGTAAGGCCATTGCCAAAGCACAACAAAAGGTGGAATCTTTCCATTTTGATGTACGTAAAAACTTGTTAAAGTATGACGATGTAATGAATGAACAACGTAAAATTATCTACGATCAACGTCGCCAATTACTTGAAAGAGATTCCGTCCACGATATTATTGCAGACATGCGTCGCGATGCCTTTGAAAGCGTCGTATATTCTTTGGCCCCGGAACGTTCTGTTTCCGAAGATTGGAATGCAGAAAGCTTACGTCAGGAAATTTTACAACTGGCAAATATTGACGCTCCTTTTGATTCATGGAAAAACGAATCCGGAATTACACCCGAAGATATGGTCGATCGTCTTTGTAAAATGTCAGAAGAAATTCAATCAAAAAAATGGGCAGAATTACCGGAAAATGCACGTAATGAATTGGAACGTTCTTTGTTGGTACAATCGGTGGATCAATTATGGAAAGAACATTTACAAAGTTTGGATTTCATGAAAACGTCTATCGGATTACGCGCTTACGGGCAAAAAAATCCTTTAAATGAATACAAACATGATGCCTTTATTTTATTTCAAAACATGTTGGGCCGAATTAGAGAACGTGTATGTCAAGTTATCGGTTTTTCCGAATTACGTTTAAAACAAACCGAACAAACTGAGATGGCATCTGACACGGATATATCCGAAGAAAAGGACCAACCATTGTCCACTGCCGAAGAAAACATTTCACGCAACGCACCCTGCCCTTGCGGTTCCGGAAAAAAGTATAAACATTGTTGTGGAAGATTGGGATAAATTAAAAGCTCCGTTCTAACGGAGCTTTTTCATTATCTGGTCCTTTGGAAAAAACTCTTTAACAAGGGGGTATTTTTTTTCTTGGGCGGAAAAAAGCTTTTGACCATAACATCTATTTCCGCCTCTGTCAAACCACACAAATTTTTTGAATTACTTTCTCCTTGAAAAAAATCTTTTTTTGCTTCCGTAAAAAACGCTTCATTTGCCATTTTAATCCTTTCTTTAATCTCTTACAAACGTAATAGTACTATAAAAAAGGAAAATTATCAATCCTTATTTTCAAAATTTTGACCAGCAAATTCCCAATTAAGCAAATTTTTCACAACCGCAACCATGTAATCTTGACGTAAATTTTGATAATCCAAATAATAAGCATGTTCCCAAACATCTATACATAAGAGTGGTTTTAACTCTGATTTTGTTAAAGGTGTTTCCGCGTTAGGGGTCGTAATAACTTTCAAGGAATTTTCATTTTTTACCAACCAAACCCAACCGGAACCGAATTGCTTTACCCCGTTATCAATCAAAAGATTTTCTAAATTTTCAAGGTTTCCGAAATCCTTACTGATTTTTTCTGCCAGACTTAAAGAAATTTGTTTTCTATTCGGATGTAAACTTTTCCAATAAAAATCATGATTCCATGTTTGGGCAGAATTATTAAACAACTTTGTATAAACAGTATCACTGGCAGCCGTTAAAACAACCTTTTCCAATGTTTTATCTTCCAAATCAGTTCCCTTAATTAATTGATTTGTTGTATTTAAGTAAGAAACGTAGTGTTTTTCATAATGGAAACGTAATGTTCTTTCTGAAATGAAAGGTTCCAAATCGTTAAAATTATATTCAAGCGGTTCTAAACTTATCATTAAAATACCT
>JAFYBU010000091.1 GCA_017540065.1 Alphaproteobacteria bacterium | reverse complement strand
GTCAAGCTATCAAAGAAATCGGATATGATGAACGTTATTCGAATATTTGGGGAACAAATGCCATTGATATTAAAAAAGTGGATATTTTGAATTTAATTGGTCTTCAATCTGTTGATATTGGTCAAGGTGTTGAACAAGACGGTTGGGGTGACCAAGGTGTTTTTGTGGGGTATGCTTGTCAAGGGGAAGGTCTGATTAACCGAGAATTGTTTTTGGCAAGAAAATTAAATAAAGCTCTTTACACAAAAGCACGTCAAAGTGATAACTTGGGTATTGATATTAAAACACAAATTACTTTGGCAGAAGATGGTCATATTGAAATGGCTATTGCTGCTGTTCCTATGTTGAAATCTGAAAATTTGGAAGAATTTATTTGTCAAACATTAGGGGAAATCCCGGATAAAATTATTGTCAACGGTACAGGGGTATATCAAATGCATTCGTCAATAGCCGATTGCGGTGTCACAGGGCGTAAATTGGCCTGTGATTTTTATTCTACGGCATGTCCAATCGGCGGGGGAAGTCCATGGACAAAGGATGCCAGTAAGGCCGATTTAACTTTGAATCTTTATGCACGAAAATTGGCAATACAACATTTGTCAGATAATGATGAATGTTTTGTTTATTTGTCTTCGTGTATCGGTCGGGCAGAATTACCCAGTGCGGTTGTTAAAACGATTAAAAATGGGATAAGCCGGGAAACAAATATAAATATCAACGAAACGCCCAAAGAACTGATTGAAATTTTGGGGTTGAATAAACCGGTGTTTGCACGTTTGTGCATGAACGGTTTATACTAAATTTGAAAAGGGAATTGCCTTTTTATTTGCTCCGGTGTCTTAACCAAGAAGGATTTTTTAGCCATTTTGGGAAAATGGAAAGGTCTTTCCCTACTTCTTCCCCTTCTTCTTTGCCTTTTGAAAGTCTTTTTTGTACCGAACCGCATTTTTTAATGTGCTCATAGGCAACCTGTAAGGCATCTTCTCCCATACAATTGATATCTGGTGTAAATCCCGTCTTTTCTACCAGGTAACCATTTTCAAAATTGAGTAAAGAACTCCCCATTTTCAAAAAACCGCCACAGGGCAGAGCAATAAAAGATATTCACCCATAATGACAACATCCTGCGGTGTTTTCTCCGATAAATAAGGCGTTTTTATATTGTTTGAAAAGGGGATAAACAAATTCTCCTGCAGAGTAAGTTTCCTTGTCTGCTAACACCAACACCTTTGGTTTTCCTAAAAATGAGTTTTTAGGATATTTTTTTTGAGTATATGGTGAAAGAAAAAATTGTGCACGCAGCTTTTCTTCTTCGGTTTCTCGTGCGCGTGCTTCCGAACAATAAGGGGGGGCGGTTCCTGCTTTGCATCCGCAAATTGTTCCAGCTATTTGTAATAAATATTCAGGAATCCCCCCGCTGTTACCTCGAACATCCAAAATAATGCTATCCCAATTTTTAATATTGGCTTGTAATGTTTTCACGATTTGATCAAAGGCATTTCTTTGAAAGGCCTCTTTCCTTGTTCCCCGATCAACTACACAAGTGCTGAGTCCGATAAGTCCTACTTTTTTGCCGTTTATTGTTCGTTCGGTAATAACCAGGGGACCACCTTTAAGATGAAAAATGCGTGTATTCGGTCCCTTTTTTCTGTATTCTCGTAAAAAGGCCAAATTTTTTCCGACGCTTCCCTTTGTTTCTGGATGGTATTTTAATTTTGTTTTTCGGTTTACGGGTTGGAAAAAATGAATACCCCCGCTTTCCTTATTTCTTGCTGAAAAGACCTCTAAGTGACTATCCCTTAATGCTCCGGCAATTTTGTAAAATTTAGCTAAAAAATCAGCTTTTTTCAAACGTTTTTCTTCGGCTAAAAGAGATTGGCTGTTATAAAGTTTTTCAATGTCTGATTTAAATTGTTCTTTTTCCTTTTTCAATCTCGGATATTTATCCCATTCTTCCCAGCCGGGGTGCATTTTTGCGATGGCTCTGGCAAAATAAGCGATATTTGTTAAGGTGTCCCAATTCCAGTCTTTTGTTGTAACCTCTGGAAATTCCTTTAGAATTTGATTCATCCTAGTATTTGTTAAATCGGAAGGCGTTAACCACTGTAATTGTTCATAGATTCCTTTTAACAGAGTTTCTTTAAATTCTTGTAAGGAAATGCTGTTAATGATTTGTTCGAAATTCATGTTTTCTCCTGTTAAAGACAAATTTAAAGTATTTGAGATAATATGTCAATAAAAACAAGATTAAATCGGTTGACACGACATACGCTTTTATGTATCTTAACAAAAAAAGGAGGTCTCATGGGTGAAATAAAAAAAGCCTTAAAGCAATTGAAAAAAGATGCTTACCAGGAATATAAAGGGGAAGATAAGCCGACCAAAAAAGAATCTGTCTCTTATTTCGGGCGTTGCGTTTTGTATTCATCCAAATTGATTTTCAAGGAAAAAGAAATAATTACTTTTGCCATTTTGCAACTAGTTTGTATCGGTTTGGGGTATTATTTATGGGTGCAAATGTTGGATTGGATTCCCGAAGAAGTATGGGAAAGCACAAGACATTCTGACAACGGTTCTCCCGCAGATTATGTTTTATTATTGTGGTCTTTTATTTGTGTCGGATTAACAACATATCCTTTGGGATTGTTGACAGCTTGTATGGGGGCGGCTCATTTTTTACACGAAAACGGGGAAGAATCCACAATCGCAAAATGTTTTCGCATTGTTTTGCCGAGAGCGTGGCCTATTTGGATTTTCAGCTGGATTGATGGTTGGTGGACGGTCAAAAGAATCTTGGAACGCTTGCCCAAAAAACGGGATCGGGTTCCTTTGGCCCAAAAGCTGATTAATGAAGCGATTTATCAAGCGTGGAAAATTGCATCGTTGGGTTTTTTACCAGCCTTGATTATCGGGCGCGGTGTTGCGGACAGTTGCAAAGATTCATTGGGTGTTTTGAAAACGCATTTTAAATCCATTTGTCAATTAAGAATAGCATATTCCGTTATTTGTTGGGTATTCGGAATCGGTTCATATATCGGGTGTATATTTATGGCTCCTTACATTTTTTCGCATATGTCCAATGATAATGACATTTATACGTTTTATGTGTTTGCTGGTGTTCCGATGTTGGTGGCATTATTCTTTATCCAAGTGTTTTTCAGACCGATTTATATTTTATCTGCGTGTCGCATTTATTCCAACTATGTGCGTGAAAATAACATCCCGATTGCCTTGCCGACAGTTTCCAAATTTTCCAGTACGATTGTTGCGTTTTTGGTTTTGGCGGCGATTATCGGTACGGTATGTTTGTATAGGGATGCCTTGGGAATTACGCAACTTTTGTCAATTCCGTATAAATAAAACGGGTTTTCCGGATTGCCAGACAGTTCAGCTGTAAAGTTAGGAATATATGTCAAAGGGATTTTGGTAAAAAGGTCTTCAAAAAATACCCTTTATAATTTACAGAATTATAAGGGGTGTTTAGGCGGACAGAGCGTGTAATTTGTTATTATCGTGAACGTGAGGTTTTCATTCTGTGTGCGGGTTGAGGATTTGTTGCATCAAGAACTAAATCTTTTTCCAATCGGATAGCGATAAAGGGGCCATATTTTTTCTCCGGCACACGAGATGGTTTCAATCCCTGTTTTTCATAAAAACCTAAAGAAGGTCCGTCTTTAATTGTCCATAAGATCAATTTAGTATAGCCTGATTTCTTTTTCATCTGACATACCTTTTTCATCAAAGCGGAACCGGCTCCCATTTTTTGAAAATCAGGGTGAACGTATAAGCCGCCAATTTCGACCGTCTTGTCATCAGGATATTTAAGTTCTGTAAATCCTATAACATGCCCATTTTCTTCTACGACGTAAAATTCATCCTCTTTCATGTAATTGGCCATTTCTTGTATGGATTTGTTATCAAACTTCATGGAATCCAAATATTCGTTTGGTGCATAACCTCTATAATTTGTTGTCCATGCATGATAATGCGCGGATTTAATATCTTTGGCATCTGCAAGTGTTGCTTTGCGAATTTTCATATAGGTTTCCTTATTTTGTTTACAATTTAATCAAAAAAATTTTTTTAGTCAAGATTGAATACAAAGGATTTTTTGAGTTCGTAAATGGACAAAAATGGTCGATTTTGAGCTTGGATATTCTAGCTTATGTGAGCGCTTAGAAACAAAAGAAAAAGTCGTCATTTCTGACGACTTGTGTTCAGTGGTTGCGGGGGCGGGATTTATTCGCTTCGCTCACCCTTCGGGCCGCTTTCGGCGTTGCCTGCGTTTCACTTCGGCTGAACCAGTGGTTCAACTCTAATCCCACGCATAAATCAAAAAGGCCAACCTTTCGGTTGACCTTTTGCTTTATGGTTGCGGGGGCGGGATTTGAACCACGCGACCTCCAGGTTATGAGCCTGGCAAGCTACCGGACTGCTCTACCCCGCGTTCAGTAGTGCATATAATTTTACCACATAAATTCATTCTTGTCAAGGGCTTTGCCTTATTTTCTTGCCTTTGATATGTTTTTCGGGTATAATATCCGCAAGCAAAGGAGTCCGAAATGAAATTTTTAGACGAAGCAAAAATATACATCAAGGCCGGAGACGGTGGACATGGCGCCAAATCTTTCCGGCGCGAAAAGTTTATTGAATTTGGTGGCCCTGATGGTGGAAACGGGGGTGCCGGAGGCGATGTTGTTTTTGTGGCTTTGGAAAACTTAAATACCTTAATCGATTTTCGTTATCAACAACATTTTAAGGCTGAAAAAGGACGTCCTGGTGCCGGTGCAAACAAGACGGGTGCCCAAGGTGAAAATTTGATTATCAAGGTTCCGGTGGGGACACAAATTCTGGCTGAAGACGGTAAAACTGTTTTGGCAGATATGACACAAGTTGATCAAACTTTTACGGCAGCGCGCGGTGGACGCGGAGGCAGGGGAAATAACTTTTTCAAAACCTCTACCAATCAGGCTCCCGAATTTGCAGAAGAAGGGGAACCTGGTGAAGAATTGTGGGTTTGGTTGCGCTTAAAATTGATTGCAGATGTGGGCTTTGTGGGTTTGCCCAACGCCGGAAAATCTACTCTGTTGACAGCTTTAACGCGGGCACGTCCCAAAATTGCCGATTATCCTTTTACCACTATTCACCCGAATTTGGGTGTGGCCAATGTGGATGGTCGTGATGTGATTTTGGCAGATATTCCCGGGTTGATTGAAGGGGCACATGAAGGGACTGGATTGGGTGTTCACTTTCTAAAGCATGTGGAAAGGTGTCGCGTGTTGATTCACTTGATTGATGCAACGGCCGAAAAAGTGGGGCAAAGTTAT
>JAFYBU010000090.1 GCA_017540065.1 Alphaproteobacteria bacterium | reverse complement strand
ATCAACAAGTGGCGTTTATTTACATGTCCGACTTTTACTTTATCGCTGGCAGTCAATTTACAACGTTTTTTGACGCAGCTTTTTGATTTTAACTTTGGCATTTTCTTTCCTTTTTCAATATGTTAAACAATACCTGAGGGCAGCCAAATTTTCCAGCCCTTTTGGCATAACAGGGGGTATTATACCACCCTATCCCACAAAAGTCAAGTAAAATTTAAGATAAAACAATTATAGAATTCCTTGTCCAAAATAAAATCCTTTTTTCCTTAAATTCTTGACATTTATCATAAACATACATATATATTGTTCATTATAGTCTGTCTGATAAAGGAGTTTTCATGAACGAAAATAAAATTATTGATGGTATTTATCCTGTTCTGCCCATGCGAGACATGATTGTCTTTCCTGGCGTTGTTGTCCCTTTATTTATCGGACGAGATAAATCTATTGCAGCCTTGGAAAACGCCGAACAAACTCACAGACAAATTTTATTATTGGCGCAAATTGACGCAGAATCTGACACTCCATACACAGGTGATTTATATAAAGTCGGCACTTTAGCAAATATTCTACAAACTCTTAAACTACCAGATGGAACAATCAAAGTGTTAGCTGAAGGCGTTCAACGTGCAAAGGTTCTAGATTGGACCCAATCTGAACAATTTTTTGAAGCACATGCTGAAACTTTGCCAGACAAAGAATCTGATATGGCCAAAGTAGAAGTTTTGACCCGATCGGTTACAGAACAATTTGAAATGTATGTCCAATTATCCAATTATATCGGACCAGAAGCATTGGTTGCCGTGGCTAACATTAAGGATCCGGAACGATTAACAAACATCATTGCCGCACATTTGGCCATTAAAATAGAAGAAAAACAAAAATTTTTGGAAGCTCCTAACCTGGCAAAACGTATGGAAGATTTATTTGCCTTAATGGAAAAAGAATTAGATGTTATGCAGGTGGAACGTAAAATTCGTCGTCGTGTAAAAAAACAAATGGAAAAATCTCAACGCGAATACTACTTAAACGAACAAATGAAAGCTATTCAAAAGGAGCTGGATAACGGCGGAGAGGATGGTTCTGAACTGGGCGAATTGGAAGATAAAATAAAAAAAGCAAATATGTCCAAAGAAGCCAATGAAAAAGCAATGACGGAATTAAAACGTTTACGCATGATGGGACCCATGTCTGCTGAAGCTGGTATTATCCGCAATTATATTGATTGGCTGATTTCTTTACCTTGGAAAGCAAAAAAGAACATTGATTTGGATTTAGCAGCTGCTAAAAAGATTTTAGATGAGGATCATTACGGATTAAAAAAAGTCAAAGAACGCATTTTGGAATTTTTAGCCGTTCAAAAACGTACCAGTTCAGTAAAAGGATCCATTTTATGTCTGGTCGGACCACCGGGTGTCGGAAAGACAAGTTTGGGGCGTTCCATTGCCCGTGCTACAGGACGTACTTTTGTGAAAGCAAGTTTGGGGGGGATGCGGGATGAAGCAGAAATCCGTGGTCACAGACGAACCTATATCGGGGCTATGCCAGGAAAAATCATCCAAAGTATGAAAAAAGCAGGAAATATCAATCCGTTATTCTTATTGGATGAAATTGATAAACTGGGAAATGATTACCGCGGGGATCCGTCTTCAGCCTTATTGGAAGTATTAGATCCAGAACAAAATATAACCTTTAACGATCATTATCTGGAAGTGGACTATGACCTATCCCATGTCATGTTTATCACAACAGCCAATAGTTTGAATATGCCTAGACCTTTATTAGATCGTATGGAAATTATTCAATTATCTGGTTATACCGAAGAAGAAAAACAAGAAATTGCCAAACGTCATTTAATTCCAAAACAATTGGAATTAGCGGGATTAAAACCCGAAGAATTAACTTTCACGGACGCAGCTCTGTTGAAATTGATCCGCAACTATACACGTGAATCCGGGGTACGTCAGTTGGAACGCGAAATAGCTAATATTGCTCGCAAGGTTGTGAAAGAAATTTTGACAAAGGATACCAAATCCATCGAAATTACCCAAAATAATCTGCACAATTACGCCGGAGTACAAAAGTTTAGCTACGGAGTGGCTGAAAAAGAAGATCAAATCGGCATCGTCACGGGATTGGCTTGGACAGAGGTTGGCGGAGAAATTTTATCCATTGAAGCTTTAACAATGCCGGGAAAAGGTAAAGTTACCTTAACAGGAAAATT
>JAFYBU010000009.1 GCA_017540065.1 Alphaproteobacteria bacterium | reverse complement strand
TGAATAACTGGTATATTCGTCGTTCACGCGATCGTTTCTGGGATGGAACAGATACATCAGCCTTTGATACGCTTTATACGATGTTATTGTCACTAGCCAAGGCCATTGCACCTTTGGCACCATTTATGGCGGATTTTGTTTATCGCGGTTTAACCGGGGAAAAATCCGTACATTTGGAAGATTGGCCGAATGTAGATGCTTTACCCGATGAGGATGATTTAAAAACTCAAATGGATTTAGTGCGTGCCGTGGCCAGTACAGCTAAAGCTATTCGTGAAGAAAATCATTTACGTAATCGTTTACCACTTTCCAGCATGACGATTGCAGGTGAAAAAACAACTTCATTAGAAAGCTTTAAAGAAATGCTGAAAGATGAAATCAATGTGAAGGAAGTTGTTTTGAATACAGACGTGTCCAGTGTGGCAAATAAGTTCTTGTATTTAAAAACCCCTCTCATTGGTAAACGTCTGGGAAAATTTATGGGGGCAATTATGGCCGCCAACAAACAAAATCAATGGGCCCTAAACACGGATGGCACTTTAAGCATTGGCGGACAAACATTGAACTCTGATGAATTTGAATTACGTCTCATGATGAAAGAAGGCTTCAAAGGTCAACCTCTGCCGGATAATACAGCGGTGGTTCAATTGGATTTGACGGTCCATCCAGAACTTGCCCGTGAAGGAATTGCTCGCGATTTTGTTCGTATGGTACAACAACTCAGAAAAGAAAAAGATTTGGATGTATCTGACAGAATCAGTCTGGTCTGGACAAGCTCTTCTGACGAGGTAAAACAAGCACTCTCTGAACATAAAAATTATATTGCTGAACAGGTTTTGGCAACTAATTTCACAGAATCTTCTAATTCTGGGAAAACAGAAGAATTGGGTGACAGTACGATCACCTTTGATGTCCAAAAAAATTAAGATTTCTGTCCTTAAAAAAAATAGCCCCGTAAAATCGGGGCTATTTTTAATCGACAATTTATTTACGCAATTCTGCGCCTGTTGCTTTTGAAACAAAGTTCAAAATTTGAGTAGACAGAGTTTCAATTTCTTTATCTGTCAATGTCTTATCCATGGATTGAATTACCACTTGAACAGCAATTTGTTTTTTACCTTCGGGTAATTTATCCCCTTCATAGACATCAAAAACAGAAACCTGTTTAATCAGATTTTTGTCTACATTTTGTATTGTAGAAAGCAATTTCTGAGCTTCAACTGATTTATCCATCACAAAAGCAAAATCACGGGTAACCGCTTGATAAATCGACTTTTGAACAGCCAATTGCATTTTTCCTGCCTTACTTTTAGGCATCGGAATCGCATCTAAATAAACCTCACAAGCAACCACAGGCGTTTTTATATCAAACGCCTTTAGTACTTGTGGGTGAATTTCACCAAATACGGCAACGATGTTTTTTCCCAGTTGAAAAGCCCCAGAACGCCCAGGATGATACCATTTTGGTGCATTGCGATAAACAATCAAATTATCAGGAGCATTGGCAGCCTTCAATGCGCGTAAAGCATCCGCCTTGGCATCAAATACATCTACGGGACGTGCCTGTTCTTGCCAAGATTTAGGCAAATAATTCCCTGCTCTGACCGCACAAGCAACCAATTTCTGTTCTCCGACTTTATCGGAATAAAATTCAGGTCCCACTTCAAATAATTGAATATCACCGGTTCCTGTTGCCTGATTACGCACAACAGCAGATAACAAATTCACCACCAAACTGGGACGCATTTCATTCAAGTCGGAAGAAATTGGGTTATCCAAAAGAACACCTTTAGAACCAAAATATTTTGCCAATTTAGAATCACAGAATGACCAGGTAATAGCTTGATTAAGCCCCTGCTCTGCCAAAGCGCGACGTACAACCATTTCACGTTGTTGATTGGGTAACAAAATCCCAGCAGGCAATTTTTCCGCACGCATAGGAAGATCGGGAATTTCATCTAATCCGTAAATACGAACAATTTCTTCAACCAAATCAGCCGGTAATTTAACATCATGTGAACGCCATGAAGGAACAGAAATTTTATTTCCATCTACACCAAAACCAAGTGCCATAAAAATGGACTTCATTTTATCTTTTGCAATTTTAAGTCCCGTCAAACGTTCAACTTCCGCCCAATCAAAATCTATTGTTTGCTGCCAAGCGGGTTCTTTTCCTGCAATTACGATTTCAGAAGG
Organism: Alphaproteobacteria bacterium; assembly: GCA_017540065.1. Classification (GTDB taxonomy): domain Bacteria; phylum Pseudomonadota; class Alphaproteobacteria; order CAAHEQ01; family UBA3637; genus UBA3637. The sequence goes on along the minus strand of JAFYBU010000009.1, from coordinate 2,804 downwards.
TTCTCCCCCACATAAATCCAAAATCATTTGAGTGGCCGTGATATTATCAGCTACAGCGCTTGCAGGATCAACCCCACGTTCAAAACGAGCACAAGAATCGGATTCTGCCCCTGTTTTTATATGAGCTTTGGCAACATCAACAGGATTAAAGTAAGCACTTTCCAAAAAGACATTTTTAGTGTCAGCAGAAACAGCAGTATCTACTCCCCCCATTACGCCGGCAATACTTTGAGCAGTCTTTTCGTCCGCAATCACAGCAACTTCTGGTGACAAGGTATATTCTTTATCATCAAGGGCTTGTAATTTTTCACCCTCTTTTGCTTGACGCACAATAATATTTCCTGTTAATTTATCTGCATCAAATACATGCAAAGGACGACATTCTGCTATATTCAGATAATTAGTAATATCTACCAAAGCTGAAATCGGACGAAGTCCGGCTGAAATCAAGGCTTTTTTCATCCAATCCGGACTTTCCCCGTTTTTAACGTTCTTAATGAAACGCCCGGTATAAATCGGACAAGCTGATGTTTCAATCTTAACATTCACTGGAGATTTAAAATTCCCTTTAATTTCAATTGGTTGAGAAATAATTAAGGTGCCGATTCCTGTTGCTGCCAAATCACGAGCAATTCCCTTTATCCCCAAACAATCCGGACGATTTGGCGTCACATTAACATCAAAAATTACATCTGCGTTCAAGGCCTCTGCGGCAGGCGTTCCGGCCGGTTTATCTGTGTCTAGTTCAATAATACCCGTATGATCTTCACCAATTAAAAGTTCATCTTCTGCACACATCATCCCGTTAGATTCAACACCGCGAATAACACCTTTTTCAATTTTTTCATTAAACTTAGGAATTAAACACCCCGGTAAAGCCAAAATAGATTTCAATCCCACACGCACATTAGGGGCACCACAAACAATTTGTAATTCCTGCTGTCCGTCAAAAACACGCAAAACATGCAACCGATCAGCGTTCGGATGTTGTTCAACAGATTTGATTTCCCCAACAATAAAACCTTGTAAAGAAGCGGATAAATCCTGCACTTCCTCTACTTCCAAACCAATTGCCGTCAATTTATCTGCTATTTCTTTTGGGGTCGCATTTGTTTCTAAATATCTTTTTAACGTTGTTAAACTTAATCGCATTTTTTGCCTCCGTTCATAGAAAGTCCGTTTGTGATTGAAGGTACATCTTGTGGCACAAAACCATAGTGCTTAATCCATTTCATATCTGCTTCAAACATCGGCCGTAAATCAGGAATACCGTACTTCATCATGGCCAAACGATCCAAACCGACACCAAAGGCAAAACCTTGGTATTTTTTAGGATCAATTCCACAATTTTCTAAAACGCGAGGATCGACCATACCACAGCCCAACAATTCCAACCATTCTTTACCGATATTCCGTGCCATGGCACCACCTAAGTCCATTTCATAGGATGGTTCTGTAAAAGGAAAGTAACTGGGACGGAAACGCACCTGAACATCCTCTGTTTCGAAAAAGAGCTTGAAGAATTCAATCAAAACAGAACGTAAGTTCGCCAAATTAGTTTTTTCATCAATAACAAGCCCTTCGATCTGATGGAACATAGGCGTATGTGTTGCATCATAATCACGACGATATGTCCGACCGGGACACACAATTCGAATGGGGGGCTTTTTATTTTCCATTGTCCGAATTTGAACACCAGAAGTTTGAGTACGCAACAGATTCTTATTCGGAAAAAAGAAAGTAGCTTGCATTTGACGTGCCGGATGTTCCTTGGGGGTATTCAAGGCTTCAAAGTTATGCCAATCATCCTCAATATCCGGCCCTTCAGCCATTTCAAAACCCATCTGAGCAAAAATGGTTAGAGCTTCCTCCGTTGCCTGACTGATAGGATGAATCCGCCCTTGATGGACAGGACGAACCGGCAAAGTTACATCCACAGACTCATTTTCCAAACGTGCATTCAATTCAGCAACTTCCAAGGATTCTTTTTTATTAGAAATTGCTGACATTATCTCTGTCTTAACGGCGTTTAAAAGGACTCCCATTTGTTTCTTTTCTTCTGCAGATAATCCCCCTAATTCTTTCATCAAAGCTGTCAATGAACCGTTTTTCCCGATAACACCCACACGAACAGCATCCAAATCCGCTAAATTCCCCGCTTTTTCAATGGCGGGCAATACTGATTCTTTTATTTTGTCTAGTTTTTCTTGCATAGTATTTTCCTTTTTTGTAAGTTTTTTCTTTATACACTTTTTTAGGGTAAAAGACAAGAAAAAAAACCGTTTGGAAAATCATCCAAACGGTTTCTTATTTTCCTTCCTGATTATTTCAGGGCCGCTTTGGCTTTTTCCACCAATTCAGCGAAAGTTTTTGGCTCATCTAATGCGATGGCAGCCAATGCCTTTCGGTCCAAGGAAATACCGGCCTTGGACAAGCCGCTCATAAATCGGGAATAAACCATGCCGTTAGCACGAACTGCCGCATTAATACGAACAATCCACAACTGACGCATTTCTGTTTTTTTAGCTCTGCGATCGCGATAAGCATATTGCAGACCTTTTTCCACTTTTTCTTTAGCAACACGGAAAACTTTGGAATTACGACCACGATAGCCTTTGGCCAATTTCAAAATTTTCTTATGCTTGACATGGGCAGTGGTACCGCGTTTGACTCTTGCCATAGCTTACACTCCTTTCCCATGAATAAAGAATTTCAAGATACGGGACACAGTCGTGCTGGCCGAATGCATACGGCGAGCCTGACGATTCCGCTTGTGAGGATGATTCATCAACAAGTGGCGTTTA
>JAFYBU010000089.1 GCA_017540065.1 Alphaproteobacteria bacterium | reverse complement strand
GGAAGTCAATCATATTTCTGCTCTTCCTCAGCCCACATTGACATTTCTTGGGGTTTGCCTGCTTAGGGAAATTGAAAAAAATCCAGAAGCAAAAAAATTAGAAGATTTTGAAGTGTCTTGCATTCTATCAAATAAGTCGGTTTTGCAACAGGATCAACAAGCTATCAGAATTATGGTATCCGACTTGTTGACCGAAGCGTATGATGTTTGCCAGACACAAGGAAAAAGCTTGTCTCCTCAACTGTTTAATTCTTTTTTATATCATATTGGTTGGCCGACGGCTCAACAGATGCAAAAGATAAAGGAAAAAGAAGTTTCTTTTAAACAGGTACGTGATGACAATTTGTCAAAATTTAAGGTTAATGAGCTTTTTGATGGAGCTGAAAAGATATTATTCTCCCCTGAAATAAAGGCCTTTAATCTTCCAGACCTTCATAAACTCACAAAGGTTCTTCACTTTGAAAAAATGATTTTGCTTCCTTCGCAAGATACGAAGAGAGAAATGAAAAAAATAAAAACAAGGTAATCTTTGACATTTGTGAAAAAATCAGATACACTGAAACGGACGAAAGGAGTTTCTTTAAGATGACTGAAAATCAAACTTTAAAAACAACCTTAAAACACATTAACCCACGCACGGCAACGCAAAGCAAATTTATCGAGGCCATGAACACACACGATATGGTATTCGGTATGGGGCCTGCGGGGACGGGTAAGACTTATTTGGCCGTGGCCAAAGCTGTTGACGAAATGCTTTCCAATCGTGTAGAAAAAATTATTTTAACACGTCCGGCGGTGGAAGCCGGTGAAAATTTGGGTTTTTTGCCCGGTGATTTAAAGGAAAAGATTGATCCGTATTTACGTCCTCTTTACGATGCTTTATATGAAATGTTGCCGCGGGATGTGGTCGGTAAGAAGATTGCAAACGGTGAAATTGAAATTGCCCCTTTGGCCTATATGCGTGGTCGGACATTGACACATGCCATGATTATTTTAGATGAAGCTCAAAATACAACGCCGATGCAAATGAAAATGTTTTTAACTCGTTTGGGCGAAGGATCACGCATGGTTATCAACGGTGATTTAACACAAACAGATTTACCTCGTGGGGGTGTCTCAGGTTTGGCGGAAGCAGAACGTATCTTGAAAAAGGTACCTGAAATTGCCTTTGTGGAATTTACCAATAAAGATGTAGTACGTCATGGTTTGGTATCCAAGATTGTTTTGGCTTATGAACAAGAAAAAGCAAAAGAAAATGCCAATCGTTGATATTCAAATTCGTGATAAGCGCTTTTGGCGTTTGATTCGGCCTCGGGCTTTTTGTCGTCATGTTATTGACGCTGCATGGATGGGTGACCCTGCCGCTGAAATTTCGGTTGTTTTGGCAGATGATGATTTTGTTCATCAGCTGAATAAGAAATACCGCGGTAAAGATAAATCTACCAATGTTCTTTCTTTTGAAAATGAAGGATTATGTGCCGGAGATATTGTTATTGCTTATGGTGTTTTGTCTCGGGAAGCCCAGGAACAAAAAAAGACCTTTCGTTCACATCTGGCACACTTGTTGGTACACGGGACTTTACATTTACAAAAATATGACCATTTGACAGACAGACAAGCGAATAAAATGGAAAAATTAGAAACAAAAATAATGCAAAAATTGGGATATCCTGATCCTTATAAGGAGGACGTATGCTAAATAAAATAAAGGCCTTTTTTGAAAAACATCCCGAAGAAGAAGAAGCCATCGAAACGCTAGAAGAAATCATGGACAAGCGTGAAGAACGCGGGGATGAGGTTTTGGTGGCAGATGATGAAGTTCTTTTAATGAAAAATTTGTTTCATTTGCGTGATATTCGAGCAGCAGATGTCTTAATTCCACGTACAGAAATAACGGCTATTTCTTTGACTGCTAAGCTGGAAGATTTGAAAAAAATTATTCTACGTGATAAATTTACGCGAATTCCTGTTTATGAAAAATCGTTGGACAATATTGTGGGAGTTTTGCATACCAAAGATCTACTTTGCGCTCTTTTACAAAAAAAGAATATTGAAATCAGCGAACTGATGCACAAAAATGTTCTTTTTGTTCCCGGTTCTGTTCATGTTTTGGATTTGTTGCGCGATATGCAATCCAAAAGCATGCAATTGTGTGTTGTGGTGGATGAATTCGGGGGAACAGCGGGTTTGATCACCTTGGAAGATTTATTGGAAGAAATCGTGGGTGAAATAGAGGATGAACATGATGCTTTGGATACACCACCGGCCATTAAACGTGTTTCTCCGACGGTTGTAGAGGCAGATGCTCAAGTGAAATTAACAAATTTGGAAAAATGTATTGGTCATTTTTTAACTGAAAAAGATAAGGAAGCAGATTTGGATACTGTCGGTGGATTGGTCTTTTTTACAACGGGGCGTTTGCCGGCCAGGGGGGAAATTATCACTCATGCTTCGGGTGTAAAATTTCAAGTGTTGGAATTGGCTTCTCGTCGTATTAAACGTTTGCGAATCAGTTATTCTCCTGCCAAAAAGGTGCCTGATACAACGTCAACCAAAGGTAAAAAACATTCATGAAGGTTATCACATTCGGTTGTCGGATGAATACTTTTGAATCGGCAATTATCGCTGAAAAGTTGCCTGAATCAGCGGATATTGTTGTTGTTAATACCTGTGCTGTAACGGCCGAAGCCGAACGTCAAGGACGTCAAGCTTTGCGTCGTGCGCGGCGGGAATATCCCGACGCGACTATTATTGCGACGGGTTGTGCTGTTCAACTTAATCCTGCAGCTTATCAACAAATGCCGGAAGTGGATCGAGTGCTGGGAAATCGTGAAAAATTACAAGAAGCCCTTTTAAAAGGGGATATTGCGTTGGCAGTAGATGATATTCAAGATGATTTTACTTTACCGATTATCACTCATTTTGAAGGACGGACGCGTGCTTTTTTACAAATTCAGCAAGGGTGTGATCATCATTGTACTTTTTGTATTGTGCGTTTTGCCCGTGGAAAAAACAGGGGGCTTCCCGTTTCTAAAATTATAGAGCAAGCGCGTACTTTTATTCAAAACGGTTTTTCTGAGATTGTTTTGACGGGCGCGGATATTGTTTCTCATCCGGATGGTTTTTGCCATGTTGTTCGCCTGTTACTGGAACAGGTTCCTGAAATCAAACGATTACGTTTCGGTTCATTGGATCCGGCCCCGTTAAAAGATGATTTTATTGACTTGGTGCGTGATTTCCCGCAAATTATATATACAAGTCGCTTACGCGCGTGTGTACTCGTACTACCGTCTGCAAGGTGTTCAACGAATATTCCGTTGGATTCTCTTCGTAGTCGATATATGTTT
>JAFYBU010000088.1 GCA_017540065.1 Alphaproteobacteria bacterium | reverse complement strand
GCTTATATTCCTAAAACAGATACTTATATTGAAAAAGATTCAGCCATCAACGAACAAATTGATCGCTTACGTCATTCTGCCACACGTCATTTGTTGGAACGCAGAGATGTGATTGTGGTGTCCTCCGTTTCTTGTATTTACGGTATTGGGGATGCAGAAAGTTATTCTTCTATGGCTTTTTCATTAAGACCAGGTGATTCTGTTGAAATTCCGGAATTGACGCGTAAATTGGCAGAACTGCAATATAAACGTAACGACATTGCTTTTGAACGCGGATGCTTTCGTCAAAATGGTGATGTCTTGGATATTTTTCCCAGCCATTATGAAGATTTGGCATGGCGTATTTCCTTTTTTGGAGACGAAGTGGAATCGATTTCAGAATTTGATCCGTTAACGGGAAAGAAGAAAATGGATTTGAATGAAGTCACAGTGTATCCTGCCAGTCATTATGTGACACCGCGTCCGGCACTTTCTCAGGCCATTAAGACAATCAAAGCCGAACTTAAAGAACAATTAGAATTTTTCAAAAATAATGATAAACCTTTGGAAGCCGAACGTCTTTCTCAGCGTACACGTTATGATCTGGAAATGATGGAAGCAACAGGATCTTGTAAAGGTATTGAAAACTATTCGCGTCATTTGACAGGGCGCAAAGCAGGGGAAGCTCCTCCCACCTTATTTGAATACTTGCCAAAAGATGCCCTTGTTTTTATTGATGAAAGTCACGTCACAATCCCGCAAATCGGAGCAATGTATAAAGGTGACAGAGCGCGGAAATCCACTTTGGCAGAATACGGATTCCGGTTACCTTCTTGCTTGGATAATCGTCCTTTGAAATTTGAAGAATGGGATAAAATGCGGCCGGATACCATTTTTGTTTCCGCTACGCCGGGACCTTGGGAACTGGATCAAACAAAGGGAATCTTCACAGAACAAATCATTCGTCCGACTGGATTGTTGGACCCTGATTGTGTGGTGCGTCCAGTGGCCACTCAAGTGGAAGATTTGGTGGCCGAATGTCAAATCGAAAGTGCCAAAGGACATCGTGTTTTGGTAACGACACTCACTAAAAAAATGGCGGAAGATTTGACAGAATACCTGAATGAAAATGGTGTCAAGGCTAAATATATGCATTCGGATATTGATACCCTGGAACGTATTCAAATTATCCGAGAATTACGCTTGGGAACTTTTGATGTATTGGTGGGGATTAATCTACTTCGTGAAGGATTGGATATTCCAGAAGTTGCATTGGTGGCCATTTTAGATGCGGATAAAGAAGGATTTTTACGTTCTTCAACCTCTCTCATTCAAACAATCGGTCGTGCAGCGCGCCACGCCGAAGGCAGAGTTATTTTGTATGCGGACAAAGTAACTGGGTCTATGGATTATGCTTTAAAAGAAACAGCTCGCAGACGTAAAAAACAAATAGCCTTTAACAAGGAACACGGTATTGTACCAAAAGGAATTAAAAAGGAAATTCCAGATCTTATTAAAGACTTTAACGATTTAACGGGAACCAAGGTAGAATCTGCGGAAAAATTACCGGATTCTGTAACAGAACTTAAAAAACAAATGTTGGCAGCTGCAGAAGATTTGAATTTTGAATTAGCCGCAAAACTTCGTGATCGCATTAAGAAACTTTCTGAACTTGAATTGGCCGAATTGTAATTTTTCTTGACATTTCACTTTTTTTCTGGTATAATCCCTGCCATTCCCCGAGAATGTGGAGTCTTTGGAAAAAACCATTTACTCACGCTTTTGCAATTCGGTAAAAGACTATCGGGGGCAACTTAAAATAAGGAAAATAAAATGTCTAAAAGACTGGAATCTAAATTTAAAATTGATCGCCGTTTGGGCGCAAACTTATCAGGCAGAGCCAAATCTTCTTTTAACAAACGTAATTATGGGCCGGGTCAACATGGTGCAGAACGCAAAAAAGCGACTGACTATGGAACTCAGTTACATGCAAAACAAAAGTTAAAAGGCGTGTATGATATTTCTGAAAAACAATTACGGAAATACTATACTGAAGCTTTGCGTTTGAAAGGGGACAGCTCTGAAAACTTGGTGGGCTTGTTGGAACGTCGTTTGGATAGCGTTGTCTATCGTATGAAATTTGCCAGCACCATCTATGCGGCTCGTCAATTTGTCAGCCATGCACATGTCACAGTGAATGGCAAAGTGGTTAACATTCCTTCTTACTTGGTCAAAGCTGGTGATGAAATCGCTGTGCGTTCCAAGGCAAAAGAAATGGCCGTAGTGATTGAATCCTTGGCTTCCACAGAACGCAATGTACCGGATTATATGAATGTAGATGAAAAAGAAATGAAAGGAACATTTGTCAGAGTTCCTCAATTTTCCGAAATCCCTTATGCAGCTCAAATGGAGCCCAATTTGGTGGTGGAATTCTACTCTCGTTAATCGTGAGAAACAAAATAAAATCGCCTCTTATGGGGCGATTTTTTTTATATCTAAAATTAATTCTGGAATTTCTCCTAAAACTTCTTTTAATCTCTGATAAGCCAATAAAACTTCCTGATCATTTTTACCAATTCCAATCAATCCTTTAACCAGATGTTTATTTTCGCTTAACCATGCGGCAGTCCTTCCCAAAAATAAGTTTTTGCAATTAAATAACAAATAAGCGCTTTCGACTTCTTTCATCCACTTTTTTTGTAAAGTCGGATTTTTACCATCCACGGCTATAATAATCTTTCGAAAATAAGGATAAATGCTCCTTAAATCTTGCAAGAATTGATATTGATTTGTTTCGGGTAATTCAGCCAAAAAACGTTTGGTGTTTCCTGTCAAAATAGAGATATTCTTGTATTTTTGAATGCCGTAAGTCAGGGGCAATTTTCCCAAAATAACTTTTTCTAAATCTGGGTTTTCTGGAAAGCCGACCGGTAATCTTTCCCCTAAATTACCATCTATCCAGAGAATGGAATTTTCTGTCTCGTAAAATACCTTTGCCAATTCAAAAGAAGTCTTAACAACATCACTG
>JAFYBU010000087.1 GCA_017540065.1 Alphaproteobacteria bacterium | reverse complement strand
GGGGCAGTAGGAATCGAACCCACAACCTTCGGTTTTGGAGACCGATGCTCTACCAATTGAGCTATACCCCTAAACGTCTTTATTATGACATTTTTTTATACGATTGTCAAGGAAAATCATTGCCGACCAACACGAACAACTGCAATTTTATAATCCCCACCATGTTCATAAAACAAAATACACGCCCGATGTAATCCGTCACGGATCTCGTTGTTTTGATTGACGACGATGGATGATTTTTCCGGATGATAACCTTCGTTTTTAATCTTTTTTATCAGCGCTCGAAATCGATCCAAATTCCATGTTTTCCCGTCTGTTGACATAGTTTTATTTTTATTCAGGCGACGCAGATAATCCAAATAAAATTTTTCATCTTTTGTTTTCAGATATTTGTATTGCGCACATTCTGACAAAGGACGCGGCACCCCATCGGGACAAAAACCTTTCATTTCTTTTAATGAAATGTGAACCAATTCGAAAAAGTTGCCCTCCCCACACACATCTGCCGGAATTTCAATGTTAAACCGCTGCTTAAACAGGATATAAAACTTCTGATAAGCCAAATGATCTTCTATTTTTTTCAACGAATGACCCAGGGTGCCGTATTTTTCATAAAACAGTTGTTTTTTTAATTGTCTTTTTTTCTGTTTATAACACAAACGTTTTTCGTTTCTCGTAATCTTGGAAAGAAAATTGTATCCCCAATAGCGCATCCGTTTTAACATGTTTATTCTCCAGTAATGATTATTCAGTTTAATTTTTTTTAGGCAAAAATCAAGCTTTTATTGTATTGCTTTTTTGCGGATTTTCGGGTATAATATTTTCATTCAACGCAACAAACGGAAAGGATCACCCAATGCGTCAATCAAAACTTATTTCCAAAAAACATAAAGAAAAACCCGCTGAAGCAACTCTTGCCAGTCATATTTTTTTACTGCGTGGCGGTTATATGCGTCCTGTTGCAAACGGTATTTATTCACTGTTACCACCGGGAAAACGTGTTCAACAAAAAATTGAAGCCATTATTCGCGAAGAAATGAATAAATTGGATGGACAAGAAGTGATGATGCCCGTAGTAATGCCTCGTGAATTATGGGATGAAAGCAATCGATGGGATTCCGTGGGGCCTGAATTATTACGCTTTAAGGATCGCACGGGTCATGATATGTTGTTGGGAATGACACACGAAGAAGCGTGTACGGCTTTGGCACGAACCGAAGCTACCAGCTATCGTGATTATCCGTTTATGTTGTATCAAATTCAAACAAAATATCGGGATGAAGCACGTTCTCGCGGTGGTTTGATTCGTGTCCGAGAATTTACCATGAAGGATGCTTATTCTTTCCATACCGATGAAAAGGATTTGGATGAATATTATGACAAAGTGGCAAAAGCTTATCACACGATTTATCGTCGAATCGGGATTCCTGAAGTGGTGGCCATTCAATCTGATACCGGTATGATGGGGGGTAAAGTGGCGCACGAATATCAATTAGTCACTGATGCCGGCGAAGACAAAGTTGTTATGTGTGATAAATGTAAATCTTATTGGAATGCAGAAGTGGCCACAACCGATTATACCTATGCGAAAGAAAAACTTTTACCGTTGGAAGAAGTAGCTACCCCTGATACCAAAACAATAGAAGATTTGGAAAAATTATTGAAAATGCCCGCTGCAAAAATGGCCAAAATGGTGTTTTATACCACAGAAAAGGGTAAAACCGTTGCGGTGATGATTCGGGGGGATTTGGAAGTCAACGAAACAAAATTTGCCAAAGTGGTTAAGTGCTTGTTTAATTTTGCAACCGATCAAGAAGTAATAAAAGTCGGAGCCGTTCCCGGTTTTGCCACAGGAATGAATTTGACATGCCCCGTGTATGTAGATAAATCCATTGCCAATGCTTATAATTTGGTGTGCGGTGCCAACAAAGAAGGATATCATCTTAAAAACTTTAATGTATCACGCGATTTACCCAAAGCAGAAATTGTGGATATTGCCACCGTTGTTGAAGGAGATGTTTGCCCCAAATGCGGTGCAAAATTACACCTGACCCGTGGAATTGAAGTAGGTAATATTTTTAAGTTGGGAACAAAATACACCGAGGCTATGCATATGACCTATACTGCCGAAGACGGTACGGAAAAAACACCGATTATGGCATGTTATGGGATTGGTGTGGGACGTTCTTTGGCTTCTGTCATTGAAGCACATCACGACGATTACGGTCCCATTTGGCCGCTTTCCATTGCCCCTTGGCAGGTTCAAATCAACGCTATGGGTTTGGATAAGGAAGGAATTAAAGACACAGCGGAAAAATTATATGCCGATTTGGAAAAAGCTGGGGTGGAAGTTTTGTATGATGACCGCAATCTGTCCGCCGGTGTCCAATTTGCCGAAGCAGATTTAACCGGGATTCCTTTGCGTTTAATCGTTGCACCCAAAGCTTTGGCACAAGGTATGATTGAATATAAAATCCGCGGAACGGATGAACGCGGGCTGATCCCCGTTGCCGAAGCCGTTCAGTTCACGCAAAAGTGGATTGCAAAAGAAATGAAAAAATACCTTTAATATCTTTCAGAATTAACCTTCTGACGCAGAGCACGTTTTATTTTCTTATCACGTTCGCGAGCCGGCAGGACTTGGTATAATTGGTACAAACCGTAAAACCAACGCAACGAATTTTGCATAATTTCGTGTTGGTAAACATCTTTCATATCTATTTTAATTCCCGTTCTTTCCTGATAAATTTTTTGGAACAAACGGTTGTCCAAAATATCTGGATATAAGCCGGGGCGAAATTCCAAAAAACGGTCCCCACGCACCAGCATGTCAAAATCTAATACCGCCACTAATTTATTTTTATCATCCAGTAAAATGTTTCCGGAATGTAAATCCGTGTGTGCCAAAAGGGACGTTCTTGAGCCGCTTTTTCCCAACCCCAAAAAAGAATTATGCAATAACTTTCGGAAAAGTTTTTTGGCCAAATAGTTATCCCCTTTTGATTCTTTAAAAAAGCATTTTTCCAAATAATCAATTTTGGTGGGAAGTTGAAAAGGAAGTTCCGTTAACGGAACGGCATGAATTTGGGCCGCCGCATCAGAAACCTGTTCAAAAAAACGTGTTTTAAAGGATCTGTCTTGGGCGGCAAATTGACAATCATCCGAAAAACATATTCCTTCTATTTTGGGGTAAAAAGACGACAAGATGGTCTTGCCATCAAATAAATGAAGTGTTTTAAGGTTGGGCTGAGGAATTTGAAACGTAAAATATTGTTGCAAAACAGGTGCCAGTTGTGCCTGACGCAACCAATCTTCTTGATTTGTACGTTCGCAAGGTAATTTGAAAACATGTTTATGATCAATTTCATAATTGTAAGCCATCGTTCCCGGCAAACGTTTAATATCCGTAACAGGAGATGAAATGGCTTGATTTACCAAATGACGAACCAATTCAAAATCTTGCGCTTCAGAATCCGATAAGTACATTTTCTAATTCCCCGGGCTATTTTTCAATTTGTTGAGATCTGCCTGCAATTGTCTTAAATCCTGCGGAAACGGTACTTCAAAAACCATTTGTTGTTTTGTTGTCGGGTGAATAAAGCCTAACAAACCAGCATGCAGCGCCTGACGCGGAAATGTACGGATATTTTCGGGCACTTCCTTTGGTGCGTGCCCATAAAGTTCATCCCCAATCAAAGGATGTTTAATGCTGGACATATGCACCCGAATCTGATGCGTACGCCCCGTTTCCAAATGACACTTGATGTGACTGGCCGTTATACCAAAAGCTTCCACACGTTCAAAATGCGTAACAGCGGTCTTCCCGCCCCGTACTACCAGCGCCATTTTTTGACGATTAGTGGCACTGCGTCCGATGTTGCCTTCCACACGCCCTGATTCTGGAGTCAGTCCCCACACAAAAGCGTCATAGGTACGCTGAATGGAATGCACCTCAAATTGTTTGGCCAATCCTATGTGCGCTTTATCATTTTTTGCCACCACCAATAATCCGGAAGTATCTTTGTCAATCCGATGCACAATCCCGGGACGACGCACCCCGTTAATCCCCGACAAAGAATCCCCACAATGATAAAGAAGCGCATTCACCAAAGTCCCAGTCCAATTTCCAGCCCCAGGATGAACAACCAAACCGGCAGGTTTGTT
>JAFYBU010000086.1 GCA_017540065.1 Alphaproteobacteria bacterium | reverse complement strand
GGATTTCACTTCAAACACGCCGTCACCGATTTCCAAAATGGATACGTCAAAGGTACCGCCGCCCAAGTCATAAACGGCAATCATACCTGATTTTTTTTGATCCATACCATAAGCCAAAGCGGCAGCGGTCGGTTCGTTAATGATACGCAATACTTCCAATCCGGCAATTTTCCCGGCATCTTTTGTGGCCTGACGTTGACTGTCATCAAAGTAAGCCGGCACGGTAATGATGGCTTGAGTTACTTTTTCTCCTAAATAACTTTCGGCATCTTCCTTTAATTTTTGTAACACGTAAGCAGACACTTGGCTGGGGGCGTATTTTTTACCGTCCACTTCCACCCAAGCATCTCCGTTTTCACCGGAAACGATATGATAAGGGACCATTTTTTTATCTTTTTCCACCATTTTATCATTAAAACGGCGACCGATTAAACGTTTGATGGAATACAATGTACCGTTTGGGTTAGTTACTGCTTGACGTTTTGCCGGTTGACCGACCAAGCGTTCCCCTTTTCCCGTAAAGGCCACAATAGAAGGTGTTGTTCTGGCGCCTTCACGGTTTTCCAATACTTTGGCATCTTTGCCGTCCATAATGCACATACAGGAATTTGTTGTTCCCAAGTCAATACCTAAAATTTTACTCATTTTTTGCTCCTTTTTTTGTTTGAAATTGCACGTTTTTTTACTTGCTGATTCATATATGGGTCATAAAATCATATTTTGCAATGGGAAAAAAATCTTTTTTCGTTGATTTTTTATATTTTTTTGCTAAACTAATCAGAAAGGAGCGAATATGCTAAAAGAAATTACATCAATAATTGTTGACGGGTTTAATCAGTATGGCCTGGAAAGCGTCGGTTATTTGATTATGGGTCTTTGTTTTGGGATGTTTTTTATTCGTTCCACTCAAAAAAGACGTTTTCATCTGATATCAGTAGGGTGTTATATTCTGGCTTTCGGCACTATTTTGTTGGTTATTTTGCCGGCTTTAGTCGTATTAAATCCTAATTTTTTGATATCTTTCAAAGGGTATGACATTATTCAAGGGATAACGGTTAGTTTGGGGTGTTCTTTTTTGGGGGTCAGCTTGTTCGTCAGTTCTTTGGGGATGTCAGCCATCCTTTCATGCGTTTTCCTGTTTTTCGTTATTCAAGTTATTTTTATTCATATTTTTCGTGCCTATTTTCCGGAATTTGATTTGATTTATTGGTCATTGGCCGCCTGTTGGGTGATTGTGGGCCTTTCCTTTCATTTGTTGCGTAAAGCGGGGAAGACTTCTTTCTTTGATCGGGTGGGGGATGCCTTTTTTGTTTTGGCGCTTTACTATATCGGACGTGAATTTAATTTCATTTCGGGAACGGGATGGTTGCCAGTTTTGGTTTTTGCGGGTGTTTCCGTTACTGTTTTAATGGCTCAGATCAGGTTTATGGAATCCACTTGCCTTTCTTTGGAAGAAGATTTGATAAAGGAAAGAAAACGTCATACGCTGTTTTGGGATATTGCTCCTTTTCCCATTTTGGTTTCAAAGTTATTGGATGATACCGTTTTATACATCAATCCGATGGCACGCGAAATTTTGAAGGTTTCCGAAGCAGATATGATTCAATTTCGGTTACAAGATTATTTTATAGATGTATCCAAACGGGATGAGCTGATTTCCTTAACGCGTAAGAATGGGATTGTGGATACTTTTGAAGTTAAAATGAAATCCCCTAAAACCGGTGAAATTATGTGGTTAGATATTTCTTCACGTGTTGTGGAATTGGATGGAGAGTTGGCACTTTACATGAAACTCCAGAATATGACAGCACAAAAAGAAAACGAAGAAAAACTTTTCAAAGAAGCCTCCACCGATGCTTTAACAGGACTTTATAATCGTCGTCAGTTTGAAGCAATGAGTACGGTGGCGTTGGCCAACTGCGTTCGTCAAAAACTTCCCTATAGTGTAATGATGATGGATATTGACCACTTCAAACATGTGAATGATACCTTCGGCCATGACATGGGGGACGTTGTTTTACAAAAGGTAGCGGATGTATTAAATAAAACACATCGTGATTCTGATATAATTGCCCGTTATGGCGGGGAAGAATTTATTGTCTTTTTAAGTAATGCCGATGCAGAAAGTGCAAAGATTGCGGCTGAACGTATTCGTACCGGTGTTGAAAAGGCTGTTATCATGGCCGGAGAAACTCAAGTGCCCGTTACCATCAGTTTGGGAATTTCTGCCACACAAAACGGGGATATTTCTGGCATGACGAAAGAAGCCGATATTGCTTTGTATCATTCAAAAGAAAACGGTCGTAACCGTGTGACGGTATTTACAGAAGGAATGAAGGGGGAAGGCGATAAATAATGAAACGTGTTTCTTTCTTTCATATTGTTCCTTTGATATCTGTTTTGATTACGGCCTATTTTGTTTACCATGGCATTTATGGAAACCGTGGATTTTTACGTTTGCAACAAATTCATCAAGAACGTGCTCAAGAAGAAATTGTGGCTAATAGCGTTCGTCGGGAAAAAGACCTGTTGCAAAAAAAAGTTAACGCCTTAAAAAGTGGTGCTCCCGATTTGGTTCAAGAAGAAGCTTTGCGTGTTTTGAACATGGGAACAGAAGATGATTTAATCATCTTGGAAAGTTCTTCTGAAAATTAACTAATACTTATTCAGATTCGCTGTTTTTGAACAACAGGGTGCAATACTTGATCATACCCAAAGCAGGTATCATCAACATCCCGGTCAAAGCAAAGAACATGGGCCATCCCAATGTTTGAGCCAACCATCCGCTTAACATC
>JAFYBU010000085.1 GCA_017540065.1 Alphaproteobacteria bacterium | reverse complement strand
CCTGTATCTGTGGAAGTAGATGACATATAAAGCATTCCTTCCACACCGTTGATTTGATTTTCAATGGGAGTTGCAACCGTATCTGAAAGAACTGATGCGTTTGCTCCAGGATAATTAGCGGAAACAACGATCTGTGGAGGGGTAATATCGGGATATTGTGAAACAGGTAACACAAATCCTGCGATAATCCCAGCCAACACCATAACAAGGGCTATCACACCGGCAAAACGAGGACGTGTGATAAAAAAAGATGAAAAATTCATTGTGGGACTCCTTCAGCCGGCTGTCCAATTTGAAAAGGTGAAACAGAAACAGTGATGATATTGTCACCCGCTGAAAGACCGGATTTTATCCAATATTGATTGCCGACAGGAGCTCCGATTTGAACTTTTTGTTTTTCAACAAGACCGTTTTTTAAAAGTGTTACTTCAGCTCCGTCCGGCGTCAATGTAATCCAATTTTTATTTACTAAAATTCCATTTTCATGATACAAAAAGCGAACTTCCACATAAGCGCCCGGCATCAAAAATTTTTCATCATTGGGGATATCCACAAAAAATGAAAGTGAATCTGTGGATTTATCTGCCTGATTATTGCGGATGATTTTAAATTGGTCAAATTCCAAAGCTTTTCCATTGGCCAAAACAACCTGTAAAGTTGCATTTTCTACGGAAAATAGCCCGTTATAAGCAGACATCGGAACAGAAAAAGAAAGACGAATTGGGGAAAAATGAATAATTGTTGCCAAAGCTTTACTTTCCGGAGAAAGATATTCACCAACAGTCGCCGTAATGTTTCCCAACCATCCGCTGATAGGAGCTTGAATAATTGTATAATCATAAAGTGTTTGCGCTTGATTTTGTGCGGCAAGAGCTTTTTGGTAGGCAGCATCAGATGCTTCAAATTCTGTTTTTGCTTGTTCTAAATCGGTGGGAGAAACAGCTTTGACATTTGTATTTTGCATACGTTCGTAATAAATTTTTGCATTTTCGCGTGTTGCGTAAGTTTGGCTGGTCGCTTCTTTTGCCTGATTCAAATCAGCCAAAGAAATTCGTTCATCCAATAAAAATAAAACATCCCCTTCTTTTACTTCTTCACCAGGGTGGACACGAACTTGTTTCAAAAAGCCAGCCAAATAAGGGACAACCATAACGGATTGAATGGCTTCCACCGAGCCGATAAAACTTTTTGTATAGGTAAAAGATTGATTTTCTAGAACATGTGTGGGTAATAAAAGAGGCGGATGTTTTTGTTCTGTTTGATGAGGGACGGATTTTACCCCAAAAATAAAAAACACACCCAGACAAATCAAAATACATGCAATAAAAATAATAAAAACTTTTTTCATAAAATCCCCCTTTTATAAAAAGGGGAATTTTTGAGGTAGAATCAACTATCCTTTAGATGATATTAAGGTAGTTTTATCAGAACTTAACTTTCACGCCTGTTTTGGCGGAAGTTCTGGCTTCACGATCAATGTAAGAGATGAGTGAGCCATAGAGTGATAAATCACGATAGCTGTAATCAAACCCTGCACGAATCACTCCACGATTGTCAGAACGTTTTTCATCACGAAGTGTAAACGCTCCATCCATACCCGTCATCCCTACCTTCACACGATACGGATCCGCAAATTCATGATAAGCTGCTACTCCTGCCGTCAACTTCAATTTGCTGTCCTTGGTCAACT
>JAFYBU010000084.1 GCA_017540065.1 Alphaproteobacteria bacterium | reverse complement strand
CTGTCATTAAAGTGGGCGGTTCCAGCGAAGTTGAAGTGAAAGAAAAGAAGGACCGTGTAGATGATGCTTTACATGCCACACGTGCCGCTGTTAAAGAAGGAATCGTCACAGGAGGCGGAACAGCGTTGTTATATGCCACAAAGGCTTTGGATAAATTAAAGCCCGTCAATGACGATCAACGCGTGGGTATTGATATTGTTCGCAAGGCGTTACAAGCCCCGATTCGTCAAATTACTGCCAATGCGGCCGTAGACGGTTCTGTTGTAGTTGGTAAGTTGTTGGAAAAATACGATACCAATATGGGATATGATGCTCGTGAAGGGGATTATGTCAACATGTTCAAAGCCGGAATTATCGATCCGACCAAAGTTGTGCGGACAGCTTTGGAAGGCGCCGGTTCTGTGGGCGGATTGTTGATTACCACGGAAGCAATGGTTGCAGATAAACCCGAAGATAAATGTGGTTGTGGACATCCCCATGGCCCTGATATGGGAGGCATGGGTGGAATGGGTGGTATGTATTAACCCATCAAGTAAAAAGAAAATCCCCTCAACCGAGGGGATTTTTTATTTCAATGTTAACCGGATTATTTCTTCTTTTTGGAAGGTTCATTTTTCTTTGTTTTAGCCGGTTCAGCCTTTGGAGTGTTTGAAGGTTCTTCCTTTTTAACTTCTGCCTTTTTGGGAGGTTGTTCCAATTCCCTTATCTTTTTTACTTCTTCTTGGTATTGTTGTTGAACCTGTTTATTCATACACTTCATCATTTTAGAAGAACTGATTAAGTACATATTCCGAACAACAGGATTCCTTAAGGCCTCTATTGTTTTTATTTCCGGAGATTGCAAAAACAGGATTTCATTGTTTGATAGTTCGTGTGTCAAAGTTTGACGCATACAATTATAATCTCCGGGGAAATTTTTCCGATTAGCCGACACATTATCAAGCATCTTTTTCCGTGCCAAATCAGCAGAACAGGATTTCATTTTTAAGGAAACTTCTGCCAAATCATCTTCTGATGCATATTTCAAAATACCTTCATCTATGGTGGGTTTCCCTGTTTGCTTCATGTATTTTGCAATAGCAACAAAGGCCTTTCTTTCATTGGAAGTTAATTTCTTTTTTGAACAGGCACACAATTCTTTATCTTTACAATAGTGACTGAATTGGAAGGTATTCCACAGTGTGGAAACCCCAAAGGCAATAACAATCAGTCCAATTGTTCCCAACAAATAAACTTTTTTATGTTTTTTAATATTGAAAGTATTTTTTTTCATTTTTTTCCTTTCGTTTGATGAAAAGTAACTTAACACTTTTTATTTTCTTTTGCAATTATTTTCTAAAATCTTCCGTATAGGGGCATAAGATTGACGATGTTCGGGTGTAATTCCGTATTTTGCAAGACCTTCCTGATGTGCCTTTGTTCCATACCCGGCGTTTTTTTCCCATCCGTAATACGGATATTTTTGGGCCAGTTCTGTCATAATTCTGTCCCTGGTTACTTTAGCTAAAATGCTGGCGGCTGCCACAGATAAACTTTTTCCATCCCCACCAATAAGAGCATATTTTTCCACATCCCAATCTGGTAAACGATTTCCATCGATAAGAACAGTTATCGGTTTGAATCCTTTTTTAATCACTTCATCCAGCGCACGCCGCATAGCCAAAAATGAGGCCTGTAAAATATTGATTTCATCTATTTCTTTGGCAGAGGCCTGCCCTATTCCCCAAACAGGCGTCGCCGAAATAATTTGATCAAACAAAATTTCACGCTTTTGGGGTGTCAATTTTTTGGAATCGTTAATTTGATTTGCCAAATCAGGCGGACATTGAAAATCTTGCCAACCGACACACGCTGCCACAACAGGTCCACACCACGGACCGCGTCCTGCTTCATCCAACCCCACAATCAAACCGGTTCTATTGAGTTTTTTTTCAAAAGAAAAATCAGGCATTTTAATCCTTTAAGGAAACACAAATGTCTTCATAACTCATTAAATGAGAAATGGGACCCAAGGCCGCAACCGTCGGTTTTTGACGGAATAAAGAATCGGCACAATTTCTGATATCTTCCATGGTAATACGTTTGATATCATCCAGGATTTCTTTTTCGGAAATCACCCGTCCGTAATGAAGCATCATACGTGCATTTTTATCTGCATGTCCGGAAGTATTTTCATCTTGCATAACCAAACGTGCCTTTATTTGTGTTTTGGCTCTGTCAATTTCAGTTTGAGTTAAAGTAGAAGAAAACTTTTTAATTTCCTGACACAAAACAGGCATTAATTCACTGACTTGTTTTTCCCCTGTACCTGCATAAATACTGAACATACCCGTATCCATATCCGAATCGGCAGAAGCACGCACCGTATAAACCAAACCGCGTTTTTCACGAATTTCTTGGAATAAACGAGAGGTCATCCCTCCACCCAAAATAACCGATAATACTTTCATGGTCCAGTAATTGGGTGCACCATAAGGAACACCTTCAAAACCCAACAAAAGATTTACCTGTTCATGAGCTTTCTTTTCATAGCTGAATCCGCCTTGATAAGTGGCAGGAACCGCCGCCTTCCCTTTATGCGTATTCACATCACAAAACAGTTTTTCACATTTTTCCACAAAATCATCATGTTCCACCGCACCGGAAGCGCTGATAACAATTCTGTCTGATGTATATTGGCGATGCATATATTCCAACATCTTTTGGGGTGTCATCGTTCGAATAACTTCTGGATCACCGCCGATATCCCGTCCGAACGGTTGATTGGGATAAGCTGTCGCATCAAAATTTTGTTCAACAACTGCTTCCGGATGATCCTTATACATATTCAACTCTTGAATAATAACGCCTTTTTCTGTGTTTAATTCCTTTTCATCCATAGAAGCATGTTGAAAAATGTCTGAAATAATGTCCAGACCAACAGGCATATCCTCCTTTAATAAATGAACATAATAACCTGTCATATCTTTACCCGTATAAGCATTGATATATCCACCAACATTTTCAACAGCCAAAGCAATATCCAAAGCAGAGCGAGTTGTTGTTCCTTTAAAGGCCATATGCTCCAAAAAATGAGAAATCCCATTTTCTGATTTTTCCTCATAACGTGAACCAACACCAACCCATGTTCCCAATGAAACGGTTTGAATATGTGACAATTTTTCGGTAACCACACGGATACCGTTTTTAAGGGTAGTTATTTTAATCATTTGAAGGCTCCAAATACAATATTCTTAAAAATCCGCTTTTAAAAGATTCCCACCAATTTTTTTCTTCAGGATCGGAATCAGAAACAGATGCAGAGTTTTCACTTGGTTGTTCAGCATTTTTTCTTTCAACATTAAGTTCCGGTTTGGGTGTGTTTACAATCAATCCTTCGGTCGGAACTTTCCCCAATACAGGACGTGGCATTTCCACAACCCGATCGTTTGTTAATTGGAACAACGCATAGCCGGAGCTTTTCGCAACAGCGTCACCATAAACATTTATTTCATATTTTCCGCCAAACACACCTTGATCCAAATTGATATAGTCAATATCAAATTTAAGTCCCATTTGTGTCATTCCCAGTTCGGTCATACGGCACTTAAAGGCCGGTGAAGTAAGACGAAGGGCGCCCCCCCACGTATCAATCAAATCCAAAGAACTTTGGGGAGCAACGCAAAGAGGATAATATTGATTCGCTTTTATTTGATAATCCAAAACCATTTCAATCGAATTGTCTTTTGGCTTTACTTGGGTTACCCGTGCAAAAGGTATTTGAAAATTGATTGCCACTTTACGAGTACGCCCGGAAAAAGAAATAGGCTTTTCCGAACATTTCCGATTCTTTGTATCAGATTCACAAAAAAGAAGAGCGTGTTTATCGGCAGCAAAAATTTCCGTTAATTGTTCCATGATTTGTTGCTGACTGTAGGTAACCATAGAGTGACATTCTTGTTGATAACAAATGGCCACATCCGCCTTGGCAAAATTGGCCGTCAATAAAGCAATCCCAAAGATACTTCCTATTTTAATTGTTTTCATCAGAATTTTCCTCTCTTCCTTCATAGTAGCATAAAAAAATTAAATTGCAAGCTTTTTTATTTCATCCCGATATTGCCATAATGCAAGAGCAGTTATGGCTGCCGTTTCTGCCCGCAAAATTGTCGTACCTAAATGCCAAGAAAAAGCGTTCGATTTTTGTAGCAGTGTTTGTTCCTTGTTTGTCCATCCGCCTTCCGGCCCGATGAAAAAAGCCGGCGGCAAGGAAGATTTTTTCCCATCAGTTGTTCCACGTTCCGAAAGCCAAATTAAATTCATTTTCCCTGATAATGCATCCACTTTTTTGGATAATGATTCCGGGGCAAAAAGTTGAGGGATATCATTGCGTTCGCATTGTTCACAAGATTCCACCACGATGGCACGTAACCGTTCCATATTAACCCGTTCGTTATTAGATCTTTCCGCTTGTATCAAATGAATTTCCGTTACCCCCAATTCCGTGGCTTTTTGCAAAGCATAGGCCAGAGGTTCCCGTTTGATTAGAGCCAAACATAAAGCACAACTTTGCCGACTTTGTTGGGGTAAAATTTGTTTTTGAGGAAGCAAAGCCCATTCTTTTTTTTGCTTTTTCAAAAGGGATTCCCAATCACCTTGTTTTCCGTTAAAGCAAATAACTTTATCGCCTTCTTTTAAGCGCATCACATGCGTCAAATAATGGCTTTGGGGTGCCGAAAGAGAAATAAGTTCGTTTTTTTGAAAAGCTTTATCGATAAATAATCGGCTCATTTTTTCACCTTAATTAAAACAGCCGTGATATCATCATCAGGCGGATTGGGCGCAAATTTGAAAAAGGCATTCATCAATTCCTTTATAGCCATATTCGCATCTGCTTTTTTCAAGCAAGGAAGAGCCATCTTCTTAAATCCATCTTCCCCCAAACGCTTTCTTTCCGGATTTGGAGTTTCCGTTAAAGCATCACTGTAAAGCAATAGCCCATCACCATCTTGCAATTTAATCTTATAGTTTTTATAGGTAGGCTTGGGTGAAATACCAAGTGGCATACCATCCGTATGCAAAAGCGTTTCACGCCCGCGTGCTATTACCAAAGGATTAGGAGCCCCTGCCCCCGAATATGTCAAAGTCCTTTTTGTTTTATCCCAAACCCCCATAAACAAAGTTGCAAATTGTCCACGCGGTAATAAATCATTCAACTGAGTATTCAGCGTTTTCAAAAAATGGGCGGGGTTTAGATCATCTTTATTTAATTGAGAAATTAAAGCATGTAAACGAAAAGTGTTTAATGCCGCTGCTACTCCATGTCCCGAAAAATCACAAATATAAATTCCTAATTGTGTATCAGAAATGGGGAACATTTGCCAAAAATCACCCCCCAATACAGAAGAAGGGAAAAAGTATTGGGCCATATCCAGCTTATATTTTGAAAGAGCCTTATCCAAACGTTCGCGAGTCGGCAATAATCCCACCTGCATTTTTTGTGCAGCCAATAATTCTTCTTCAATTTGAGCCAACTGGCTTTCCAAATGTTGAATTAACAAATGATTTTCCAAATGGACACGAACACGTGCAAAAAATTCCAAAGGATTAACGGGTTTTGTAATAAAATCTGTTGCCCCTGAACTGAACGTTTTTTCACGAGTTTCACGGCTGTCCACCGCCGTTTGAATTAATACAGGAATGTTTCGTGTTTTTGAATCCACTTTCAACTGATGCAACACCTCATACCCGTTCATTCGTGGCATTGCAATATCCAAAATAATCAAATCCGGAATAAAGGTTTCTATTTTTTTCAAGCCTTCCACACCATCCCCGGCCACTTCAATTTTCGTAATTCCCATTACGTTTAATAAACGACTTAACACCGTTTGGTTGCTAAGGTTATCTTCCACAACCAAAACCGAACAACCAGAAAGATCCGGACTGACCGAATTATCCCCGCCTGACGGATCCTGATTCGCGTCTGCGTAATGTTCTAACCAACGCGAAGCTTGAGAATCTTCCAATAAAAAGGAAAGCGTAATTTCCCGGCCAAAATCATCTATCGTACATGAATCAGCTGTTCCAGCAATAATACGCAGTCCCCTGCCTGATTTAGCAGAAGATTTTTCTTTGGCAACAGGAGTCATTTTTTCATAACCGACCCCTTCATCGCGAATTTTAACTTCCAACTTCTTCTTGTCCCAACTGGCTATAATACTGATGGATTTATGGGCATATTCCGGATCTTCTAAACGATTATGCAAAAGACGGGCGTATTCCACAAAGTCACGCGCAGATTGGCGCATGGAACTGTTCACATGTAAATTCCCGTGAATCAAACCGTTCACAATAGATTCGTGTAAAGCAAAGTGAATCCCTTCAAATTGAGATTTGGAAAAATGCAACCGGCGATTAAGAGCTCGGGTAAAAATTTCGGCTATATTGGTCGAATAAATTACCGGACAAGTCAATAAAAAACTTAAACTGTTCGGCAATTCAATTTTTCCCATTTTCTTAATAAAAGAAAGAATAGATTCATCTTTTGATTTTATATCAACCAAAGCAGAAATCGGCATAAAAAAATGTTCGGTTAATTTATCTTCCGTCAGCCGACCAGCCAGAACAACTAAATTTTTAGGGAAGCGTTGTTGTAATCCGTTCTTAAAAAGTGGTTCTCCTGCCCCAGGCCACGCTTTAATATGGGCCTGTTCTGCAATACGATACACAGATTTGCTTGGTACTTTATCCCCCGTCAAATAAATCATCTGTGCCCCCCCTTTTTTTGTTTTAGAACAGAAATTTTTGCGCTTCAGCCAATTCTTCAGGTGTATTGATGTCGGCCGGAGCATCTTCAATCAATTTAATGGACGGAACAATCAACGCATAAATAGACATTCCTTGTTCCAGCGCACGCAATTGTTCCAGTTTTTCAATGTTTTCCAAAACACCGACCGGACTTTTAACAAAAGATTCCAGCGCTTTGCGTTTATACACATAAATACCAATATGCCAATATGCAAAATTATATTCGGGCTTTTCATCCCGATTAAAAGGAACCGGAGAACGTGAAAAATAAAGGGCGCGTCCATAATCTTCCCCGTCACGAAGACCCATTGCAATTTTAACGGTAGCCGGATTTTTAATTTGGTCAGGATCGGTAATTTTCTTTCCAACTGTCATCCAATCGGCCCCTGTTTTTTCCAGTAATTCTACCAACCGCAAATTAAGTTTCGGATCCACGTTAATCCCATCTCCTTGGAAATTAACAACCGTATCATATTTTTCCCCGTTAGAGTCAATTTCATTCATGGCAGCCACAATCCGATCTGTTCCGGAAGGAAGGGAAGCATCCGTTAAAATTGCCTGGGCACCAAAAGTTTTGGCCAAATCCACAATTTCTTTATCACCGGCAGCAATATAAACGTCTTCTGCAGGATGAACCTTTACAGCATGTTCATAAACATGTTGTATCAATGGTTTTCCGTTAATCATTGCCAAGGGTTTATTGGGCAAACGAGTAGATTTCAAGCGCGTTGGAATCAAAACAGCAACTTTTGACATTTGAACTCCTTATTGTTGAACGGGCGGAACGGGTGGTGTTAAAACTGTGTCCTGCGGATTTTGTCCTTCAGAAGGTTGTTCCTGAACCGGTTGTACCGGAGCCGGAGTTATTTCCGGTGGAACAGGCTGCGGTTGCACAGGCGGCTGAACCGTTTGAACATCAGGTTGAACAGGTGCAGTTACTTCTTCATTAGAAATCGGTTGTTCGGGAACAGGTTGTTCAGGAACCGGCTGAACGGGTTCGGAAACATTTTCGGGTTGATATGTTTCTTTATTTTGAGAAACAGGAGAAGTCGGCCAACCATCCTTTTGAACACCGGAACCAATGGCTTCCATTACATTTGAAAAATGATTTTCTTCCAATAACTTCAGTAACCCTTTATGAATGTCAGAAACACAAGTCGGGCCACCGAACGTAAGAGCCGGGTTGTCAATTTGAATCAAAGAAGCACCAGCTTTTATTTGTTCAAAAGCATCTTCTGCACTAAAAACGCCGCCGCATCCGACAATTGTTACTTGACCTTTTGTTTGTTCATATATTTGACGAATTAAATCCAATGTTTGTTCTTTGATCAAAGCACCGGATAACATACCAATACGTTCATCCTTTAACCCCGGAAGCTGAATTAATGAATTTTTGGACAAAGATAACGGCCCTGAAATAACAACACCGTCAACCCCCGAATCAACAAGGTTACGGGCAACAAGGGGAATTTCTTTAGCATTCAAATCCAAAGGAATTTTCACCAAAATCGGCGGCGTTTGAATGGGAGCTGCCACACGCACGGCTTCATGTACTTCCTTGATAATCGGAACAACCGTGGATGCATCCACAACCAACATAGAAAGTTCCGAGTTCGGATGTGACAAATCTAACGTGATAAAATCACAATAAGGAGCCACCTTTTGAGCCATTAAAACAAATTCTTCCTGATAGGTAAAATGGCGACCTTGTTTAATGTTTTGATCTTCTGATTCTGCTGGAATAACTAAATCTACCCCCACAAAATGTGGTAAATAACGCCGTTTTACAAATAAAGGCAACATTTTCAAAAGGCCTGGATTACGAAATCCCAAGCATTGAACCAAAATGGATTTTTCTTTCCTGAAATAATATGTCTGCTTAACAGGAAGTTCTTTTTCCAAAGTATACGGGCCAAAAGTCCCAAATCCATACCCGATTTGCATTAAACGGTCAATAATGTTTCCTTTTTTATCAACACCGCCCCCAATTCCGATCGGTGTATTAAAGGTATGGCCCCAAACCGTTACGGATAATGCGGGATCCTTTACAATCGTCCGTCCGAAAGAACCATCCCTTAATCCAAAATACATCAACTTATGTGCCCATTGCGGATTTAATCTTAATACAATCCACCAAAACAAACGAAACAAGATATTTCCTGATACAGATTTAGATTCGGTTGCCATATTATTCCCCCTCTTTATATTTTAGTTTCAATTCTTCTTTACGTTCGGGCGTTATTTTTTGGAATAACACTTCCGGCGCAGTGAATGAATCACCTTCTTTTAATTCTTGCAGTAATTCTTGAGCTGATTTTTTGGGCCAAACAAAAACATCCTCTTTACCGAAAATTTTAACCATTTCCTTGGCTTTTTCAGGCATAATTGGCGCTGATAAAATTCCAAACAAACGAACCAGATTCAATCCCGTATTTAGAATAGTTGCGGCACGGGCTTTATCCGTTTTAACCGCTTTCCACGGTTCTGTTTTGGCAATATAGTTGTTACCGCTGACCCAAATTTCACGCAACGTTGCCAACGCCTTTCTGATTTCCAAATTTTCCATATAATCGGTGTATTGTTTAATCAGGGTATCCAATGTTGCATACAATTCTTTTTCCGTATCGGTAATTTCACCCAAAGCAGGCACTTGAAGTCCGAAATCTTTGACTGTCATTTTTGTCACGCGGTTAATGAAGTTACCCAGCACATCATTCAAATCCTTGTTAATGGTCGCCGCAAAAGTTTCAAACGTAAAACTGGTATCGTCTGATTCAGGAGCATTTGCCATCAACCAATAGCGCCAATAATCCGCCGGAAATTCTTTTAAGGCATCATCCAGGAAAATTCCCCGTTTAGCAGATTTTGAAAACTTTCCGCCGGCAAAATTAAGCCAATTCATTCCTTTCAAAAAGCTCACTTCTGTCCATTTTTCGCCTGTTCCGCGTAAAGTCGCAGGAAAAGTAATGGAATGGAACGGAATGTTATCTTTTCCCATAAATTCGGTATGAATCACATTTTCAGGATTAAGCCACCAATCTTCCCAATTTCTTTCGTTGGGCTTTTCATCTGACCATTGTTTTGTAATACCGATATAACCGATCGGTGCATCAAACCACACATAAAAGACCTTACCTTCAAAACCTTCTTTCGGAACAGAAAAACCCCACTTCAAATCCCGTGTAATTCCCCGTTCCTGCAATCCTTCCTTCAACCATTTTTTAGCCACGGAATAAGCAATATCAGGCCAGATGCCTTTTTTAGTTTCAATCCAGGTATTCAATTCGGCTTCCAATTTGGGAAGGTTTAAGAACAAATGTTTTGTTTCTTTTATTTGAATATCACTGCTGCCCGATAATGCGCTTTTAGGATTGATCAAATCTGTCGGATCCAACACTTTGGTACAATTTTCACATTGATCCCCCTTGGCCTTTTCATAACCGCAATAAGGACATGTACCAATCACATAACTGTCCGGCAAATAACGTCCGTCGGCAGGAGAATAAACCTGCTTAGTCATTTTTTCTTCAATCAGACCGTTTTTATCCAAAGCATGAAAAATACGATAGGTTATTTCTTTGTTTTGATCGGAGCTGGTACGCCCGAAATAATCAAAAGACAAATTAAACCCTTGATACATTTGAGCATGTAAATCATGGTATTTTTTGCAATATTCTTCAACGGGCATATTTTCCTTGGCCGCCCCCACTTCAGAGGGAGTTCCGTGTTCATCCGTTCCACAAATACACAAAGTATCCCTGCCTTGTTCACGACAAAAACGAGCGTATACATCCGCAGGCAACAAACACCCGACCAAATGCCCCAAATGTGGTAATCCGTTCACATACGGTAACGCACTGGTAATTAAATATTTTTTACTCATTCAAACTCCTTTTGGGGACTATTTTACCCAAAATAAAAAGAAAGTGCAAGCAAGTTTTATAAAAAGTCTTGATTTTTTCAAAAAAAAAGCGTATACTAGCCCCAGTTTAAGCTTAAAAAGTTTTGAAAGGATAAAAAATGGCACGCGTTACCGTTGAAGAATGCATCAAAAAGGTTCCTAATCATTTTAACTTGGTTTTGTTGGCCGCCGGTCGGACAAAGTCTTTGGAAGCAGGGATTGCTCCCACATTACCCAGAGAAGATGATAAAAACACCGTTTTGGCTTTGCGCGAAATTGAAGCCGGAACCGTTGATCCGAAAGTTTTGAATGAAAATGTTATCGCCAACATGCAACGTTTTGCCATTTCTCAAGAGGAAGGCTTGGAAGCCGAAGATTTGAAAGAAGTAGATGCAGAATTGGCTGGAGAATCACCCATGTATTCCGATACAGAATTTGTTGATTCTGATGCTTTCCAAGTGGTTCACGATGATCAGGTAGAGGCATAACATCACACAAAAACGCAACCATCGGGGGAAAGGATGCGTCAATACGAACTGATTGAAAAAGTAAAGTCTTACGATAAAAATGCAGATGAAGATGCGTTGGCAAGAGCTTACGTTCTGGCCAGCAAAGTGCATTATGATCAACGTCGGGAATCGGGCGAACCTTATTTTTACCATCCGACGTCGGTTGCTCAGATTCTAACAGAATACAAAATGGACGGCGATACCATTATTGCCGCTTTGTTGCATGATACGGTGGAAGATACCCCAACTGCTTATGAAGATATTGAAATTTTGTTCGGAAAGGATATTGCCAATTTGGTAGAAGGTGTTACCAAGTTGTCCAAAATTCAGTTGATTGGGGAAGATTTCAAACAGGCTCAAAATTTCCAAGAATTAGTTTTGGCCACCAGCAAAGATATTCGTATTTTAATGATAAAAATGGCAGATCGGTTGCATAATATGCGCACCTTGGGATATTGTAAAGACCCCGCTAAACGGAGGCGTGTTGCCCAAGAAACAATGGATATTTATGCCCCTTTGGCAGAACGCATCGGTATGCATAAAATCCAAATCGAAATGGAAAATATCGCTTTTCAAACGTTGTATCCGGATGCATATCAAAATATTCAAAAACAATTGGATGGTTTGAAAGCAAAAGGACAGTTAAAGCTGAACAAGTTAATCCGCCAAATCAAAACTCTTTTGAGCAAAAATCGCATAAAAGCAAATGTCATCGGCAGAAAAAAAATGCCTTATTCCATTTGGAAGAAATTAAAAACTCACGACAATTCTTTGGAAGAAATTTTTGATTTGATCGGCTTGAGAATTTTAGTCAAAACAATTCCGGAATGTTATAAGGTATTGGGCATTATTCATACAAATTATAAAATGATCCCCGGCGGACGTTTCAAAGATTACATTTCCACCCCGAAAGACAGCGGATATCAATCCATTCATACCAGTGTTATTTGCCAAGATAATCAAAGACTGGAAATTCAAATTCGAACTTTTGACATGGAGGAAGAAGCAGAGTTTGGTGTGGCTGCCCATTGGGAATACAAAGAAGGAAAACATAAAGATGCCAAAAAATATGCCTGGATGCGCGAATTATTAGAGTTAATCAGAACATCCAAAACCCCGACAGAGTTCTTGGAACGCACCAAAATATCATTGTATCAAGATAAGATTTTTTGTTTTTCCGATAAAGGAAAGGTTTATTCTTTGCCCAAAGGGTCAACTGTACGTGATTTTGCCTATTTGTTCGGAACAGAATCCGGAAACAATTGTATCGGAGCTGTCGTCAACGGGCAGAAAAAGAAACCGTCCGATATTTTGGCTGATGGGGTATCCATCCATTTGTTAAAAGGTAAAAATATTACCATTGATAATAAATGGTTGAATGAAGTAAAAACAGCCAATGCCAAGGCATTGCTGTCCAATTATTTTGATCAAAAAAGGCAAAAAGAAATAGAAAAAGAGGTTCGGGAAGAATTGCACGAATATGCGGAAAAATATCATCTGACATTATCCGAAGAAGATTTACAACATGCAGTTCGTCAGTTGGATTACAGAAGTATTTCTCAATTATTATCAGACTTGAAACGCCAAAAAATTTCGTATCAAAGGGTATTACAGACCGTGCATCCCGAAATAAAATCTTCTTTTTATCAAAGAACATTGAGTCTAATTCGTTCATGGACAAAACGAAATCAAATTGCACCTATTTTAGGATTGAAACCGACTGATAAATTTAATTTCGGAGCGTGTTGTCATCCCGTGGTGGGTGAATCCATTGTTGCAATTCGTCAAAAGAAAAGTACTTATGTTATTCACAGACGGGATTGTTCTGAGTTAGGTCGTTATAAAAAATCACCTGACAGATGGATTGCGGTGGAATGGAATTTGTCCGATAAAAATAACAATCCTCAACCTGCGAGATTAAAAATTTTGTGGAAAACAGGATCTTCCACAATGAAACAAATTCTGACTGTTTTTGATCAGGAAAACGTTGATATTTTACATATGAATACTTTGGCACAAAACGATAATGCAACCGAAATTGTGGCAGATATTCAAGTACGTCATCAAGAACATTTGAATGATTTTATAGAAGAATTGAAAAAACATCCCAAAATTATTTCAGTGAGTAAGGAATCAGGATCATGATTTTAGGTATCGGGACAGACATTGTTGAAATTAAACACTTTCGAGTAGTTTTGAAAAAAAATCCTGCCGTTTTGAAACGAGTTTTCACAAAAAAGGAAAGAACAATCGGTGAAAAATTGTCTGTCCTTAAAAAAAATGCTTATTATGCAAAACGTTTCGCAGCAAAAGAAGCCGTTGCAAAAGCATGTGGTACAGGAATCGGCAATATTATTTCGTGGCAAGATATCGAGATATCCAATTTAGCATCAGGAATGCCTGTTGCCACATTATCTGAAAATGCAACCGCTTTGTTAAAGAAAAAACTGAAAGTAAAAAAGTTGCACTTATTTCTGTCTTTAAGTGACGAAAAAGGGTATGCAACAGCTTTTGCCGTTTTAGAAGAAAACTGAGTGATTTGAAATTATATTCTCCCACCATCCAAGATGGGAGAAATTTTATTTTGCCACAAACTTAACTGCGGTTTTTTCCATTTCAAAAGATTCAATAATATCACCGACTTTGATATCATCATATTTGGCCAATTTTACACCGCATTCATAGGTTTCTTTAACCTCTTTCACATCATCTTTCATACGCTTTAATTGTTCCAAATCACCGGTGAAGATAACCACGTTATCACGCAACAAGCGAACTTTAGATCCGCGTTTGATAAGACCGTCCGTTACCATACAACCGGCGATTTTACCAATTTTTGAAATAGAAATAACCTGACGAATTTCGGCATGTCCCAAAATCTTTTCATGTTCTTCGGGGGTTAATAAACCTTCCACTGCCTTTTTCATATCATCTACGACATCATAAATAATGGAATAATACCGAATATCCACCCCATCCCGTTTGGCTATATCACGCGCAGATGGATTTGCACGAACATTAAAGCCAATAATAATGGCGTGGCTGGCGTGTGCCAAAGTGACATCTGTATCGTTAATGGCACCCACTGAAGAATGGATAATATTGACTTTGATTTCATCATTTTTAATTTTTGCCAATGTTCCGTTCAAGGCTTCCACAGAACCTTGCACGTCAGCTTTGATAAGAACAGGGACTTCCTTCATTTCTCCGGCTTTAATTTTGGCCAAAAGCCCTTCGGTACCGCCCATACGTTTCATATTCAACATTTCACGAGCCTTACGGTCACGATAAGAAGAAATTTCACGCGCTGTGTTTTCGTCAGCCACAACGATAAAATCATCCCCGGCAGACGGCGTTCCGTTTAATCCTACCACTTCAACAGGTTGTGCTGGAACCGCCTGTGTCAAACGTTCCAATTTGGCGTTTGTGAGTGAACGGACTTTTCCCCATTCTTTTCCCGTCACAAAAATATCCCCAATGTGCAACGTTCCTGTTTTCATCAAAATAGTTGCAACTGATCCGCGCCCTTTGTCCATGCGTGCTTCAATCACAACACCTTCAGCAGGACCGATTTGCGGCGCCTTCAAATCCAACATTTCTGCTTGCAATAAGATGGCTTCCACCAATTTGTCCAAATTTGTTTTATTTTTGGCAGACACTTCCACATCCAAAACATCTCCGCCCATTTTTTCGACAACAATACCGTGTTGCAACAATTCTGTACGCACACGTTCCGGAGTTGCCCCCGGACGATCAATTTTGTTAATTGCCAAAATAACAGGAACTTTAGCTGCCTTGGCATGATTGATAGCTTCGATCGTTTGAGGCATCACCCCATCATCAGCTGCCACCACCAAAACAACAATATCCGTGATTTGTGCCCCGCGTGCACGCATTGCAGTAAAAGCTTCATGCCCCGGTGTATCAATAAAAGTAATTTTATGACCATCAGCCAAAACAACCTGATATGCACCAATATGTTGTGTAATACCGCCCGCTTCACCCGTTGCCACGTGGGTGGAACGCAATGCATCCAACAAAGAAGTCTTTCCGTGGTCAACGTGCCCCATTACTGTTACAACTGGTGGACGCGGCAAATATTTATCGGCAGAAACCTCTTCATGTTTCAACACATTTTCCACATCAGATTCAGCTACGCGTTTCACTTTATGACCCAATTCAGTCGCCACTAATTCTGCTGTATCTGCATCAATGGTTTGTGTAATTGTCACCATCATCCCTAACTTCATCAAAACCTTTACAACAGCTGCCCCTTTTTCGCTCATACGATTGGCCAGCTCTTGCACTGAAATCATTTCAGGTAACGTAATTTCACGAGAAATCTTTTCTTGAGGTTTATTCGCATTCAAAAATTTCAGACGTTCTTTTTCTTTTGCCCGTTTAATAGACGCCAAAGAACGACGACGATGTTGAATGCCCCCATTTTCATCATCTTCATCATCTTCATCCGAGGATGTATATTGGCGGAAAGAGTTCATATTGATTTTATTCGCCCGTTTTTGATCAAAAGTACTTTTATGGGGTGCATTGAATTTAACCTCGGCACTTTCATCTTCATCACGCGTTTTTTTCTTGGAAAAATCAGCGCGATGTGTTTCTTCTTTTTGAGAGGCCATTTGAGCCTGTTTTGCTTGTTCTTCAGCTTGACGTTTTGCTTCTTTAATTGCTCTTTCTTCCGCCAATTGGCGTTCTTTTTCGGCCTTTGCCAGGCGTTCTTCTTCTAACTTTTTGGCGTGTTCTGCCACTTTTTGTGCTTCTTGTAATAATTTAATCTTTTGAGCCGCGTCCGTGGTTATTGTGGACGTTTTCTGTTCCGGCATAATCACACGCTTTTTACGCACTTCAATTTGAACGCCTGTCTTGGTTCCCAAATTGACACGATTTCCCAGAGAAAGTGTTTTTCCCGAAAGTGTTAATTTTTCTGTCATAGAGGTCTCCTTTCTGTTTTTTTATCGGCCTCAACGGTGATATTAAATAATGTTTCCATTTGTGCAGACAATTCATCCGAAATACGAACAGTCCCTTTGGCTGCTTTATAAAACAAATGTTTCTGAAAAGCGGTTTCCAAACAATCTTGATGCACCCACATACCACGTCCCGGCTGTGTTTCCTTTGCATCATAGCACAAAGACTTCCCAGGTTGTCCGGTAAAGCGTAGCAGGTTTTCACGCCTGTCTTGTGTTTTGCACACAAAACAGGTGCGAATACCGGGCCCTTTCAAGCCATTCAAATTATTTTTGTTCCACTGATTCCTGAACAAACCAATGCTCCCGAGCCTTCATAATCAGCTCATTTGCTTGTTTTTCTGTCAAAGCATCACCCACAATTTCCAATAATTCATCACTGGCCAAATCGGCAAAATCATCCAACGTTTTAACGCCTTTTTCACCTAATTTTACCAACATTTCATTATTCAGACCTTCAAAAGATGTCAAATCTTTGGCCAATTTCAATTCTTTTAATTTGGCATTGATTTCGTTTTCTTTTGCGATCAAGTAGGCTTTGGCACGATTTTGAAGTTCTGTAGCCAGTGCTTCATCAAAACCTTGAATGCTGAGTAATTCATCCAATGCGATATAAGCGATATCTTCAACAGAAGAGAAACCTTCTTGAATCAACAAGTGTGCCATCATGTCGTCAATATCCAAAGCTGACATGAATAAATTCACGCGTTCTTGTGTTTCATTTTGACGATGTTCTGCTTCTTGTGCTTCAGTCATCATATCAATATGCCAACCCGTTAATTGACTGACAAGACGAATATTTTGACCGCGACGACCGATTGCCAAAGAAAGTTGTTCTTCATTCATAACGACTTCTACATTTTTGGCTTCTTCGTCAATCACAATCTTTAACACTTCGTTAGGTGCCAACGCATTGATGATGAAAGTAGCCGGGTCAGGAGACCAGGTAATCACATCAATCTTTTCACCTTGCAATTCCGCACATACGGCTTGGACACGAACACCGCGCATACCAATACAGGCACCGCGAGCGTCAATCGTGTTATCAGAAGCATACACTGCAATTTTGGAACGAGATCCCGGATCACGTGCCACTGCTTTAATTTCAATTTGACCATCATAAACTTCAGGAACTTCGGCTTTAAACAAAGCAGCCAAAAAATCCGGATGAGAACGTGTCAAGAAAATTTGAGGTCCTTTGATTTCACGACGCACATCCAAAACCAAAGCACGGATACGATCCCCTACCCGATAAATTTCCCGGGGAATCAATTCATCACGACGCAACATGGCTTCGGTATGTCCAACTTCAACAATCAAATTACCGGCTTCAACCCGCTTTACTGTTCCGTGAACAATTTGACCTTTTTTATCAACCATTTCTTCATATTGTTGATTTCGTTCTGCTTCACGCACTTTCTGCATAATCACTTGTTTTGCCGTTTGAGCGGCAATACGACCAAAATCCATCGGAGGCAGAGGATCAGAAACAAGGTCACCGACTTTAGCAAATTTGTCATTTTTACGTGCTTCTGCCAAAGAAATTTGCTTAAATTCATCTTCCACCGTTTCAACAATTGTCAAAACACGTTTCATTTCAATAGAACCGTCATTAGGATCAATGTGGGTACGAATATCGTATTCCGGACCGTATTTACTGCGTCCGGCCTTGGAAATACCTTCTTCCATAGCCGTCAAAATAGCATTTTTGTTCAACCCTTTTTCATGAGCCAACAAATCCGCCATTTGAATCAGTTCCGGTCTGGGTAAAGTTGATGTTTGCATTATTTTTTTCCTTTCGTTAAGTTAAAAATTTCTTCCGGTAAAGTTAATTTTGCATGCTGAATTTGATTAAAAGGAAGTTCCAATTCAGCAGCTTCAAAATCCAATAAAACAGATTGATTTTTGATCCCCTTTAAGACACCCTTAAAGCGGCGACGTCCGTTTATTTCCGTATTTAATTCAATTTTCGCGTGTTCCCCATGGAAACGTTCATAATCCGCCAATTTAATCAAAGGACGATCTATTCCGGGAGAAGAAACTTCCAGCACCCATTTTCCCGGAAACGGATCTGCCACATCCAATAAAGCAGAAGCGGTTCGACTGATTTTTGTGCAATCATCCAAACCCATTTCTTTACGATCTGCGCGTTCTGCCATAATTTGCAGGGTTTGTAATTCTTTGCCCTGAATCGTAACACGCACCAGTTCATATCCCATATCGGTCAGAGCCGGTTCAATCGTTTTTACAACTGTTTCAATCAAATCCATTTTTGTCTCCTTATAAAAAAGGCGGGGCCTTTCGGTCCCACCTCTTGTTTTTGAAAGAAGTATGGGTGTATTATATGCCCATTAAAAATAAATGTCAAGGGAAAAATGCATTTTTTTCTGGACAAATATAAAAAACTGTGCTATGATATCCTTGTTTTTCCCATAAATTAGGTCAGATAGAGATAAGGGACAGACCCATTTTTTAGCTTTTTCGAGGATATATGAGCAAACAATTTAATCGCCAACGTCGGCATAATACTAATCGTTCCAGTCGTTCTATTACTGCACAACAAATTACTCGCTATACCAATTTGGATTCTTCGGGACCATTGGGAAAATTACGCGGAACACCGTTACAATTGGCTGAAAAATATCAAGCGGGTGCAAAAGATGCTTTGACACAGGGGGACGATGTTTTATTCCAAACATGTCAACAATATGCAGATCATTATTTAAGATTGCAGGCTATTGCCATTGAAAACGAACAAGCCAAATTAAAAGTTGAAGAAACATTTGTTGAAGAAGAAGAAAATCCAGCGTCGGAATCCGAAAATGCAGAGAGCAACATAAAAGAAGAAACGGCTCAACCTGTTGTTGAAAAACGTCCTGCCAAGCATCACAAAAAAGATGATTCCTTGTCTATGCCGATGGATGCATTGCAAGCACAATCAGAAATCGTTTCTGAATAATTTTTATTATTTTTCACGCATTTTGTTTTGAATCAAAGTGATGGCTTCGTCCAATGTCGGAATTGTCCCATCCTTTTTAGCAGAGGCCATCATTTTACCACACCTTACATAAGGCCCGTAACGACCAACCTGATAGGTTACTTCTTGATCCTGCCATTTACCCAAAACTTTGGCTTTGGGTTTTTCTTTGGCATTCGATAACAGCGCCAGCGCACGATCTAAATTTACCGTTAGCACATTATCTTCAGCGGTCAATGATTGGAAAGTTCTTCCGCGTTTACATATGGCCCGAAACGTCCGATACCTGCTTCAATCGGTTCGTTTGAATCAGGGTCATTTCCCAATATTTTGGGTAAAGAAAGATATCCCAAAGCAGTGGTGATATCAACAGAAGCAGGATCCATTCCTTTTGGCAAACTGACACGTTTTACGGATGCCCCTTCACCTTGTTGAACATACCAACCATACGGTCCCTTTCTTACCGATACATCACGTCCGGAGGCGTCTTTACCAAGAGCAAATGTTTTACTTTCTTCAGGAGAAGATTGTTCTACAGGTTGTCCGTTTTCAGCCATCGCAGAAGCTTCTACAACAGCCAATTGGCGTGTGTATTTACATTTCGGGTAATTTGAGCAACCGATAAACGCCCCAAATTTACCAACCTTTAACGAGAGGCGACCTGTTTTACATTCTGTACATACACGTGATTCTTCTGTTGGGAACAGATTATGTTCCAATGTTTTGGCTACGGTTTCCAAAACTTCACCCATTTTATGCGGCTCCACATCCTGAATTGTCTTGTTAAACAGCGCCCAAAAATCAGTCAAAACATCTTTCCATTTAACTATACCGTTTGTAATGTCATCCAATTTATTTTCCAAATTCGCAGTATAATCATATTGAACATACCGATTAAAATAATTGGTTAAAAAGGCAGTTACAATACGTCCGCGATCTTCGGGAACAAAACGTTTATTCACCAACTTCACATAGTCACGTTCTTGAAGAACCGACAAAATAGATGCATAAGTGGATGGGCGTCCGATTCCCAATTCTTCCAATTTTTTCACTAAACTTGCTTCGGAAAAACGTGGAGGCGGTTCAGTAAAATGTTGTTCTGCATTAACTTTTAAGGTCGCCAAATCTTCCCCTTCATTCATTGGGGGAAGAAGTGTTGAATCTTCTTCTTTTGCATCATCCACATCTTCCTTATAAACTTTGATAAATCCGGGGAAAGCAATTGTTTGTCCCGTGGCACGCAAAGTGTATTTTTTATCAACTGAAGGAATATCAATTCCCACTTTATCCAGTAAGGCAGAAGCCATTTGGCAAGCCACCGTTCTTTTCCAAATCAGTTCATATAATTTTTTACCGTCAACATCCAAATCCGCATCCTTGGGAAGTTTAAGAGCATTGGTCGGACGAATTGCTTCGTGTGCTTCTTGAGCATTTTTAGAATTATTTTTATATACACGCGGACTGGAAGGTAAAAACTTATCACCGTATTCCTGTGTAATTACTTGGCGAAGCGCCGCAATGGCCTCATCTGCCAATGCCACACTGTCCGTTCTCATGTAAGTAATGAACCCTGATTCATAAAGTTTTTGTGCCACTTGCATGGTCTTTTTGGCCGAAAAACCAAGTTTACGAGAAGCTTCCTGTTGTAAAGTAGAGGTTGTAAAAGCCGGTGCCGGATTACGTTTAACTTGTTTTCTTTCAATCGTTCCGACTTGGAATTTTGCTTTTTCAACATCTTGTTTGACTTCGTCTGTTAAAACCCCGTTATTCAAGTCAAATTTATCCAGTTTTTTTCCGTCAATTGCATTTAATTTTGCAGTAAATTGTTCTGAACGAACAGTATTCAAATCAACTGTAATTCCCCAATATTCTTGAGGTTTGAAACCGATAATTTCATCTTCACGTTCACACACCAAGCGAAGTGCCACTGATTGCACACGCCCTGCGGACTTAGCCCCCGGGAGTTTGCGCCATAAAACGGGTGACAAATGAAAACCCACCAAATAATCAAGCGCACGTCGTGCCAAATAGGCATCCACCAACTGCATATCTATTTCACGCGGATGTGCAATAGCATCCAAAATAGCTGATTTGGTAATTTCGTGAAAAACTACACGATATACCGGCAAGTTTGCAGGCAATTTTTTACGACGTTTCAATTCTTGAACCACATGCCAAGCGATAGCTTCCCCTTCTCTATCAGGGTCGGACGCAAGATAAAGACATTCGGCTTTGGCAACTTGCGCAACCATTTCACGCACGGTTTTTTCACCACGCGCTTGCACTTCCCAATCCATCGCAAAATCTTCTTCCGGACGAACAGACCCGTTTTTGGCCGGCACATCACGAATATGTCCGAAACTGGCCATCACGTGATAATCTTTACCCAAATACTGATTGATCTTTTTTGCTTTCGCCGGGGATTCCACAATTACTAATTTCATCTTAACCTCCATAAATCAAAGACACTCGATTGCCGGGGTGGCGTTCCAAGCGTCCTGCTAATTCTAATTCAACCAAAACCACATTGACCTCTTGCATTGTTGATTCCGTGGCACGTACCAATGAATCCACTTCCACCGGTTCTGCCGATAAATTTTCCATAACTTTTTGACGGACTGTTTCTAAATTAGCTTCAATAGAATGAAAATCCAATTTGTAATCTTGTTCTGCCAATGTTTCAGATAAATGAAAAGTCTTTTCTGCCGATAACGTATTCACAATATCTTTTGCAGATTGCACCAAAGTTGCCCCATCTTGAATCAAAGCATTAGGACCAGCGCTTCTGGGATCCATGGGAAAACCCGGAACAGCAAAAACATCCCGCCCTTGATTTGCGGCTTCACGTGCGGTAATAAGGGAACCCGATTTGACCT
>JAFYBU010000083.1 GCA_017540065.1 Alphaproteobacteria bacterium | reverse complement strand
GTTGATAAGGGCTTTACCCAAACTTTGCGGACTGCCTTCCGGCAAGCGATAAGTCTTCATCTTATACACAATACCACGTGTTGAGAAGAATAAAAGCGGACTGTGAGTGCATGCCACAAACAAATTTGTAACCGTGTCTTCTTCACGTGTGGACATACCAGCACGCCCTTTTCCACCACGGTTTTGAGCACGGTAAGTGGTCAGAGGGACACGTTTAATATATCCTGTATTTGTTGTTGTAACAACCATCTGTTCACGCGGAATCAAATCTTCCATATCTTGATCAAAATCAGCATCATCAATGGTAGTGCGACGTTCTTCCGGGAATTGTTCTTTCACTTTGCACAATTCTTCACGAATAATCGCGTCAATTTTTTCTTTACTGGCCAAAATGGAAAGATATCCTTTGATAGCACCAGCCAATTCGCCGACTTCGGCATGGATTTTATCACGTTCCAAACCGGTTAAACGACTGAGTTTCAATTCCAAAATAGCTTTAGCTTGAGCTTCGGACATCATATAGACACCGTTTTCCACTTTACGATCCGGTTCATCAATGAGTTCAATCAAAGCTTCCACATCCTGCGCCAACCAACGTTCTTTCATCAAATTGTCTTTAGCCACACTCGGATCCGGAGCAGTTTTAATCATTTCCACCACCTTATCCAAATTTGCAACAGCCAGCGCTAACCCCACCAATACGTGAGCACGATCGCGTGCTTTGTTGAGTTCATAAACAGTCCGACGACGAACCACTTCTTCACGGAATTGCAAGAAAGCCGTGATAATTTGTTTTAAATTCATCAATTCCGGACGTCCGTTATTGAGAGCCAACATATTCATCCCAAAGCTGGATTGCAAAGGTGTATACTTGTAAAGTTGATTCAAAATAACATCAGGGAAAGCATCTTTTTTAACTTCGACTACAACTCGCACACCTTGACGATCAGATTCGTCACGCAAATCAGTGATGCCTTCAATGACCTTATCCTTTACCAACTGGGCAATTTTCATAATCATTTCGGCTTTATTAACCTGATAAGGAATTTCGGTAATCACGATAGCCGTTTTATCCTTGCGAATTTCCTCAATAGAGCAACGTCCGCGAATGATGACGGAACCACGCCCGGTTAAATAAGCTTGACGTGCACCGGAACGACCTAAAATAATACCGCCTGTCGGAAAATCAGGTGCCGGAATGTAATTTACCAACTCTTCAATTGTAATACCGGGATTATCAATAGTGGCAATACAGGCCGATAATACTTCTGCCATATTGTGTGGCGGCATATTGGTTGCCATACC
Organism: Alphaproteobacteria bacterium; assembly: GCA_017540065.1. Classification (GTDB taxonomy): domain Bacteria; phylum Pseudomonadota; class Alphaproteobacteria; order CAAHEQ01; family UBA3637; genus UBA3637. The sequence goes on along the minus strand of JAFYBU010000083.1, from coordinate 2,480 downwards.
GACTGCAATACCACCTGATCCGTTAATCAAAATATTTGGGAAACGGGCTGGTAAAACTGCCGGTTCCTGACAAGTTTCATCGTAGTTCGGAACAAAGTCCACGGTATCTTTATCAATATCTTCAAGCAGGTAATGAGCAGAAGGGGCCAAACGTGCTTCGGTATAACGCATAGCAGCGGCTTTATCACCATCCATAGAACCAAAGTTTCCTTGAGGAGAGATCAGAGGAACACGCATAGAAAAGTCTTGCGCCATACGCACCATGGCTTCATAAATAGAGCTGTCACCGTGGGGGTGATATTTACCCATCACATCCCCGACAATACGAGCAGACTTACGGAAAGGCTTATTATAATCATAACCGTTTTCATACATAGAAAACAAAATACGACGATGAACAGGCTTTAAGCCATCACGCACATCAGGAAGAGCACGTGCCACGATAACACTCATGGCATAATCCAGGTAAGATTTGCGCATTTCTTCTTCAATAGCAGCCGGCAAAATATCATTTGTTAAAGTGCCAGTTGCCAAGGCTGTTTGTTCATTCAATTCTTCTGTCATTTTTACCTCACTTTTTCTTAATTTTTATAATGGATTTACCCTAGCATTTTTTGAAGTCAAACGCAAGTAAAAAAACACAATTTTTTGATAAAAAAATACCCCGCTGAAAACGGGGTTAAAAAAAGGTCTTTTTTATACCCGACCGTAGATATCTTCATAACGGATAATATCATTTTCATCCAAGGTATCACCCGCTTGTACTTCAATGAATATCATAGGGGTATCCGTACGATTTTCCATACGGTGTTTTTGCTTGCGTTTAATGTAAATATGAGTATCTTGCGGAGCTTCAATAACTTTATCATCCAAAGTAACCGTCCCTGTTCCGGTCGCAATTACCCAATGTTCTGCCCTGTATTCATGAGATTGCAGGGAAAGTTTTTGATGCGGATTAACAATAATGCGTTTTACAATATAGCCATCCCCCACTGCCAAGACTTCCCACGTTCCCCATGGACGATCTCCACGTTCTCCGACTTTATATGCAATTGTCATTTAAGTTTCCTTTCTGTTGATGATCGGATGCTAGAATATTTTCCGACAAAAATCAAGTCTTAAATTGACTTTTAAGGGGATTTGACGTATAATATTCTTATGCAATTTAATGAAAGACATTTAAAAACAAACTTACGGCGTGGCGGCAGATGGAGTAAATCCAGCGCCAAGTGGTTGCAACGTCAGTTAAATGACCCGTATGTCAGTGAAGCTAAAGCACAAGGATTTCGTGGACGAGCGGCTTTCAAAATAGAACAAATGAATCAGCAGTTTCACTTTTTCAAAAAGGGATCCCGCGTAGTGGATTTGGGATGTGCCCCGGGAGGATGGACTCAAGTTGCAGTAAAAGCTGTCCATTCTAGTCCTGAAAATCCTTTGGTGATTGGATTGGATTTGTTGCCAACAGATCCGGTTGATGGCGCTATCTTATTACAAAGAGATTTTAGAGAACCGGCCGTTGCCAAGGAATTAATCGATTTATTGGGGGGACAAAAAGCCGATGTTGTCATGAGTGATATGGCTGCAAATACAACTGGTAATCACATGGTAGATCATTTGCGTATTATGGGATTAGTGGAAACCGCTTATGATTTTGCCATAAAGGTATTAAACAATGGCGGAACGTTTGTTGCCAAAATCTTCCAAGGCGGAACCGAAAAAAATTTGCTGAACAAGATGAAAAGCGATTTTTTAACGGTTAAGCATGTCAAACCGGAAGCCAGCAGAAAAGATTCTTCCGAATTTTATGTGGTGGCCAGTGGCTTTAAGGGGGACAAATGAAGCCTGAAAATATTGATAAAGCTATTCAGGAAGTTTTATCAGAGATTGATACCAGCTCTAAACCGGCCAATGAAATTTTAAACACTTACACGCGAACACGCAGGTATATCGGTTCCAAAGATCGTCGTGCAATTCAAGAAGGTGTATGGGTAAGTTTACGGAAAAAAGCTTGGCCCCAATGGTTGGAAAAAGTAATACCTGATGAAGAAAAGAAGGCCTTGAGAGAAGAAGCAAAAATTATTTTACGTGCCAATGGGAACAGAGAAAAAATCCGTTCTGAATTAGCCAAAGAAGGAATTGAAACAGAACCGACAAAACTTTCCCCTTTGGGGCTTATTTTGAAAAAACGAATTCCGTTAACAACATGTGAAGCCTATTTGTCCGGCCGGATTGAAGTGCAAGATGAAGGATCTCAATTGGTAGCCTTGGCAACAAATATCAAAGCGGGAAATACTGTATTGGATTATTGTGCCGGAGCCGGCGGAAAATCACTTTGTTTTGCCCAAATGATGAATAATACCGGGCGCATTATAGCGCATGATATTTCCACAAGAAGTTTAGCAGAATTAAAAAAACGGGCTGAACGAGCAGGAACTTCAATTGTTGAAATTACAAAAATACCAACTGGAAATTTTGACCAT